>CAZXKG010000133.1:0-6589 GCA_964641695.1 uncultured Conexibacter sp. | reverse complement strand
CCGCCGGGGAGTCAATCGTCGAGGTAGGGGGTGCCGATGTGCGCGCCGTGCTCGAAGCCCTGAGTGAGGCCCACCCGGGCGTCTCCGGGCAGCTCTTCGACGACGCCGGTGAGTTGAACCGCTACGTCAACATCTACCTCAACGACGAGGACGTGCGTCTCCTCGAGGGGCTCGCCACCAGCGTCGGCGACTCCGACACCGTGGTGATCCTCCCGGCGATGGCCGGCGGTCAGATGAACCGCCGGAGTGTCCTCCGTCGGCCCGAAGCAGATATCGGCTGACGCAGAAACTGCCCGCGCCTCCGTCCGGGGACTCCGGTGCACTGCCCACACGCGGCGGCGCCAAGGCACCGAGGTGACCGGAAGCGAAGCTGAGGATCACCTCGGCTGTATCCAACGCACAGCGGAGGATCTGCCCGGAGTCATCTACTCCTCGCCTCCGGCGAGCTCGGTGTAGGCCGTCCAGGACGGCTTGCCGTCCCGGTCCGCCTCCAGCAGTCCCGCGCTGCGACACCAGCCGCAGGCGCCGATCGCATCGGGAGGGTCGTGCCACGTGTACCAGACGACGCCGGAGAGATCCCACTTCTCGCGCTCCTCGAACAGGCGCCGGAAGGTGTCGGTGAGCAGCTGCGCCTGCTGCTCGGGGGAAGTCGCCAGGTCGCTCTTGACGTTCGGGTCCGACCCCCAGCCGACCTCCGTCGCCCACAGGTCGGCGTCGATCCCGGAGTCGGCGATCACCTCATGCGTACGCTCGACCTGCTCGATCACCGATTCGGTGTCGGGGCCGTACGGGTGCAGGCCGACGACATCGAGGTACTTGTCGATCCCCTCGCGCTTCAGCAGCTCGTCCAGGAAGTCGTAGGAGACGATCGCCCCGTCCGACTGAGGGGTCGCGAACATCCCGGCGCTGATGATGCTCGCGGCGGGGTCACGCTCGCCGATCGCCTCCGCCGAGCGCTCGAGCAGCTCCCCGTAGTCGCGCACGTCCGGCTTCGGCCGCCAGAAGGTGGACGAGTTCGGCTCGTTCCAGATCTCCCAGAGCTGCACGGGGGAGGGTTCGATGTCCTGGAACTCCCGCTCGACGTACTCCCAGAACTGCCCGCCGGTCCCGTAGCGCTGCGCCGCCGCGCTCAGGAACGCGACCCATCCGTCGAGCGCCTCGTCGTCCTCGGTCGGCGCCGTCCTCGGATCCTTCGCGTACTCGGCGGGAGTTCCGAAGACTGTCGCGAGGGGCTTCATCCCGCGTTGGGCGATCCGCAGGAAGACCCGGTCGTACGCCGACCAGTCGTACGGGTTGCCGGCGGTCGTCTCGACCGCGTTCCAGGCGAAGGCCACGCGCACGGTGCCGACCCCACCCGCGGCCATGCGCGCGTAGTCCGTCTCGTTGGTCTCGCCGTCGGGTGCGACGCCGAAGAACGACCCGTGGGGCGCGGGGGGAGGCTCCTCCTCGGACCCGCAACCGCCGATCGCGAGCGCCACCAGGATCCCGCCGAGGAGGGCGAGCAGCGTACCGATGCTCCCCTTCACCGGATGGATACGCGTTCTCGCCTGGACGCGATCAGCCCGATGAGCAGGCAGGCGGCGAAGATGGCCGACGAGACCAGCAGCGCGGGGGGGATCTGGGCGACCCCGCCGATCGCGGCGGCGATCGGATCCTGCCCCGTCTGCGCCGGGGCGAGGACTCCAGGTCGCTCCGCAGGCGGGCCCTCGCCCGCCTGCGTCCCCTGTGGGGTGGGGATCTCCTGGCGGCTGATCCCTGGCGGGGTCAGCACGTACTCCTCGAGCGCCGCGCTGCCCGCGGCAATCGCGGCAGGGGCCGGGACGGCTACGGTGGCCAGCGCAATGCCCGCCGCGAGCGCGATCCCGACTCTCGCCCTCGCCTTCCGGTGGTCACTCAGACTCATGCTGTCCGGGAAAAGATAGTGAACGCCCCACCCTCCCAAGCGGCGCCGGCCACGGCGGCGCGCTTCGCGCCCGGCGTCGCCACCTTCGCGGCCGTCGCCGGCCTCGCTCTTTCCGGAGGGGGGTACGGCGCGGTCGCTTCCGGGACGATGACGACGCTCGTCTGGGCCGCGCTTCTGATCGCGGCGATCGCGCTGCCCGGCGAGCGCCGACGGGTTCCGCTCCTCGTCCTCGGCGCCGCCGCCGCGCTCGGGCTGCTGGCGGTGATGACCGCGTTCTCCCTGGGGTTCACCCCGGATCGGGGGGCTGCCTTCGAGGAGTCCGTACGGCTGGCCGGCTACGCGGGGGTGGTCGTCCTCGTCGCCCTGCGCCGGCGAGAGGACGCGATCACGATGCTGGCGGGCGTGGGCGCGGCGATCGCCTTCGTCGCCCTGCTCGCCGTCTGCTCCCGCCTGCTCGGCCTCGGCACTGGTGACGCCGAGCTGGCGATCGCCTATCCGGGGTCGGCGGGTCGCCTCAGCTACCCGATCGGATACTGGAACGGGCTTGGATCGCTGATGGCGCTGGGAGTGCCGATCCTGGCCTGTCTCGGCGCCTCGAGGGGCATCGCGGCGAAGGCGTCGGCGGCGGCGATGGTGCCGGTTCTGCTCGCCACGTACATGACGGCCTCCAGGGGTGGCATGGTGGCGGCGCTGATCGGCGCCGCGACGCTCTTGGCGCTGGCACGCGGGCGCCGGCGCGGGGCGCTCGCGGTGCTGGTCGCGGGCCTTCTCGCATCGGTTCCGGCGATCGCCTCGGTTCAACTCGGCGAGGGGATCCTGACGGCACCCTTCACCGGGTTCGGCGGCCCCGAGGCGACAGCGGTCGCGATCACGTCGATCTCGATCTCCGCCGCTTGGGTGCTGGCGCTTCCGATCGCGGGCTTCCTCGATCGCCTCGTCGTCTCTCCGCGGGTCGTGCCTTTCGCGCTCGCCGCGCTCGCCGTCTGCCTGCTCGGCTCCGTGGTCGCCGTCGGCCCCGGCCGGGTGGTCGACGAGTTCACCGCGATCTCCCGGGAGGATGCGGACTCGGTCGGTGGTGAGGGTCGGGTCGTGCTCTCGGCGTCGGGATCCGGGCGAGCGCAGTTCTGGGACGCCGCACTGCGGGCGTTCGCCTCCGAACCGCTTCGTGGGATCGGCGCCGGTGGATTCGAGTCCTTCTGGACCCGCGAGGGCGATCTGGAGATCGTCGTCCGCAGCGTTCATTCGGAGCCGCTCGAGTTGCTCGCGGAGCTGGGACCGCTCGCGTTGCTCGCCTTCGCCGCGTTCTTCGGGCTCGTGATCGGATCGGGGATCGGGTGGTGGCGATCGCAGGGGCGTAGCCTGGACCGCGAGCTCGTGCCGGAGGCATGCCTGGCGCTGATCGCCGCCGCTTCGATCGGCCTTCTGATCGACTGGAGCTGGGATCTCCCGGCGGTGGCGGTGGTGATCCTGACCGCCGCCGGGATCCTGCTCAGCGGGCGTTTGGGAGTGACCGCCGAGCTCGGAGGTCGGGCGGAGAGCTTGTCGGTTCCGTCCCCACTCGTCGCCGGGCTGGCGATCGTCTTGGCGCTTCCGATCATCGGCGCAGGGTTCGTGGCGGGCGTCTCCGCCGCGCAGCTCGGGGCGGCGCAGGCCGCCTACGAGCGCGGCCACCTCAGCGACGCCGTCGACTCCGCGCGCACTGCCGCACGGCTGCAGCCGTGGGCTGCGGAGCCGTGGGAGCGGATCGCGGTCGCCGAGCAGGCCGCGGACAACGACGAAGCCGCGCTGCGTGCCGCCGCCCTCGCCGTCGAGCGCTCTCCCGAGAGCTTCGAGCCCTGGGGGCTGATGGCGAAGCTGAGCGCGACCGTGGGCGCCGTCGATGCCGCGCGCGCGTACGCCCAGCGGGGGGAGCGGCTGGCTCCATTCGTGTATTCCGCATCGTTCGAGAGGGACCGGGGTTCTATCGCTGAGCGATGAGATCTCGTCTCGTCTCTATGCTCCCGTAGCGTCGGTCCTGCGCAACGGTTCGAATTCAGGCGATCCGCAGGAACACACCAAAGCAATGTCAAACATGACAAGGCAACGAGCAGTTGCCGAAGGAACGACCCAGGACACGGCGGAGGCGGTCACCGCCGGTCACGTACTGGCTCGACGAAGAAGCGGGATCCCCCGGGGTCGTTGGTGGCGCGATGCCAGACGCCGGCGTCTGCTCGCCCTCGCCGATGTCGTTGCCGCCGCGATCGCCACCGCGGCGGCGACGATCGCCACCACCGGTGCGCTCTGGGTGCTGCTCACCCTGCCGCTGTGGCCGCTGGTGGCGAAGCTCTTCGGCCTCTACGATCGCGACCACCGTGCCCTGCGCCACTCGACCGCCGAGGAGGTTCCCGCGATCCTCGCCAGCGTGCTCGTGTGCACGTCGATCGTGACGGCGATCTTGGCGCTGTCGCCGACCACGACCCTGGCGCCACCATCGGTGCTGCTTCTGTTCGGATCGGCACTGGTGCTGACGATCGGCCTGAGGGCGTTGACCCGCTGGCTCTGGTGGCGGTGGACCTCGCCGGAGCTGGTCGGGGTGATCGGCGACCGCTCGGTGATGGCGACCCTGCGAAGGAAGTTCGAGCTCTTCCGCGAGGTCCATCTCGAGTTGGCCAGCGAGCTCGAGATCAGGAACCTGGGACGCGGCGAGAGCCGGACCGGGGAGCTGCTTGCGTTCGCCGAGGGCGTCGACCGGATCGTGATCGCCGCCGAGGGGGCGGAGGCAGATCTGATCGGCGAGCTCAAGGGGCTGTGCCGCCAGCTGCAGGTGAAGTTGAGCGTGGTCTCCCCGTTGCGGGGGCAGGCGTTGCCCTCGGAGCCCGCGGTGCACCTCGGCGATCTACCGATCCTCGAGTACAACACCTGGGATCGGTCTCGGTCGACGTTGCTGATCAAGCGGCTCTTCGACGTCGCCACGTCATCGGTGGGGCTGGTCCTCTTCAGCCCCTTCGCGATCGTGATCGCGGTGGCGATCAAGCTCGACAGCCCGGGCCCGGTCCTCTTCTCGCAGATCAGGGCTGGGATCGACGGGCGTCCGTTCCGGATGTACAAGTTCCGGACGATGTCGGCTGACGCCGAGGCCGAGCTGGACGAGCTCGTCGATCTCGACGAGCTCGACGAGCCGGCCTTCAAGCTGCGGGACGACCCTCGCGTGACCGGCGTCGGCGGGGTGCTCAGACGCTTCAGCATCGACGAGGTCCCGCAGCTGGTCAACGTGCTCATGGGTGAGATGAGCATCGTCGGACCCCGGCCCGAGCAGGTCGAGCTGGTCGAGCGTTACAGCGAGGCGGAGCGCGTCCGGCTGCTGGTCAAGCCCGGGATGACGGGGCCGATGCAGGTCTTCGGCCGTGGCGAGCTGACCTTCTCCGAGCGGCTCGCGGTCGAGGTCGACTACATCGAGAACGCGTCGCTGGGGCGTGATCTGCGGATCCTCATCCACACGATCCCAGCGGTCGTGCGCGGGACCGGCGCGTACTGACGGGATCCCGTCGTTACCGGCCGGTCCGTCAGCGTCGTGCGATCGACTGGAACGCGTCGAAGAGGGGCTTGGGATCCCCGTAGCGATCGAGCAGCCCCGAGGTGACGCACCATCGGCAGAGGTCGTCGTTGCCGTCGCGCCAGTGGTACCAGAAGAGCTTCTCGAGCTTGAAGCGCCGTCGTTCGCGGAGCGCCATCTTGAAGGTCCCCCGCAGGATCCTCACCTGCTCGGAGGAGGTCCGCCGGAACAGCGGGTGCTTGCGCGGCCCCCCGACTCCCCAGCCGATCTCGGTTATCCAGAGCGGCGCTGACCGCAGTCCCGACTTCTTCATCGCCTTGCGGGCGAGGCCGATCTGCCGGCGGACGGCTCCCACCGTCGCCGCGTACGGATGCAGGGCGACGACGTCGGTGTAGCGGCGGGCGAAGCGGGAGGACAGCATCCCGCGGATGAAGTCCGGGCCGAGGATCGCGTGTCGGTTGGTCGGGCGCGAGGAGAGCCCGGCAGCCATCACCCGGGCGCCGGGATCGACGCCCTTGATCGCGCGCGCCGACTCGATCAGCAGCTTGCCGTACTCACGCGCGCGTGGTCTGGGCCGCCACCAGGTGATCGAGTTCGGCTCGTTCCAGATCTGCCAGATCGTCACCGGTTGGTAGGGGACGGCCGGGTTGAGCGCCCAGAACTCGCCGCCGGGGCCGTAGCGGCGGACGGTGGCGGTGATGAACTTGCGCCACTGCGGCATCGCGCCCTTCGTCCGGATCGGGTTGGCGCCGAGATCCTCCGAGAGCCACTTCGGCACTCCGTAGAGGACCGGGATCATCTCGATCCCGGCGGTGGCGGCTCCCCGGACTTCGGCGTCGTAGCGGCCCCAGTAGTAGGGCTCTCCCTTGGCCAGGGCAGCGCCGCGCATCGAGAAGCTGTTGCGATACGCGCCCACGTTGGCCTCCGCCATCAGGGTGAAGTCGTCGGCCACGTCGGTCGAGCCGTCGATGCCGAAGAAGCCCGGCGGGGCCTGTTGGGCGGAAGCGGGCGCGGCAACGAGCAGGCAGGCCGCAATGGTCACGATCCCCGCCAAGAGAGCCCGGTGTCCGCCTTTGGACCTCAAGGGTGGTGAAGATACCTGCCGGGCAGATCCTCCGCTTCGCGTCCGGTCTGCCCGGTTGGCCAAAAGAGAT
>CAZXKG010000132.1:0-6617 GCA_964641695.1 uncultured Conexibacter sp. | reverse complement strand
CAACGCCGAGCCCGACTACTCCGACGAGATCGCGCGCGAGATCGACGACGAGATCCGCCGGGTGGTCGAGGAGGCGCACCAGACCGCGAAGGACATCCTCAACGGGCATCGCGACCAGCTCGAATCGATCACGCAGATCCTGCTCGAGCGCGAGACGATCGACGCCAAGCAGTTCGAGGCGCTGATCGCCGGTGCCGGCGCCGAGGAGGTCTTCGGCGCCGACGACGAGGAGGGAGCCGAGGAGGAGGCCGACGAGGCCGTCGAGGAGCCTCGCCAGGAGGCGGGCAGGGAGTCCTCCCGTCCGATCACCCCGCCGCGTCCGGGATTCGCGGGCGGCACCGAGATGCGCGCCGACGAGCCCGCCGACTGACCCCACGGGGCGCGCGGGCTGAACAGGGAGGCGGTCGTGGTGAAGATCATGGGCATCGTCAACGTGACCCCCGACTCGTTCTCCGACGGCGGCGAGTTCCTCGACCCGGAGGCGGCTTACGCTCATGGGATGGAGCTGCTGGAGGAGGGCGCGGACCTGCTCGACGTGGGCGGGGAGTCGACCCGCCCCGGCGCTCCAGCGGTGCCGGCCGGGGAGGAGCTCGAGCGGGTGCTGCCGGTCGTCGAGCGGCTGGCGGATGCCGGGGCGACGGTCTCGATCGACACCTCGAAGGCCGTGGTGGCCGACGCGGCGCTGGGCGCCGGTGCCGCCATCGTCAACGACGTGACCGCGCTCGGGGATCCGGACATGGCGGCGGTCTGCGCGAGCCACGGTGCGGGGCTCGTGCTCATGCACATGCTCGGAACACCCCGGACGATGCAGGAGAACCCGACTTACCGGGACGTCGTCGGCGAGGTTCGCGATCTCCTGGCGGAGCGGCGGCGGACGGCGGTCGACGCAGGGGTCGGCGAGGAGCGCATCTGGCTCGACCCGGGTATCGGCTTCGGCAAGACCGTCGATCACAACCTCCAGCTGATCGCGGGGCTGCCGCAGCTCGCGAAGCTCGGCCGGCCGATCCTCGTCGGCGTCTCGCGTAAGAGCTTCCTCGGCAAGCTCAGCGGCCGCGAGGTCGACGAGCGGCTCGGTGCCGGGATCGCGGCGAACGTCGCCTGCGTCGCGGCCGGGGCCGAGATCCTTCGCGTCCACGACGTCGCTGCGACGAGCGAGGCAATGAAGGTGACCGCGGCGATCCTCGGTGGCGATCGGGGTGGGAAGGTGTCGGTGTGAGCGGGGTGGAAGGTCAACCCGAGCCGGCCGTGGGGGAGCCCGGGGCCGCGGCGGTCCTGGTCGAGCTCCGCGGGCTGCAGGCGTTCGGTGCCCACGGGGTCAGTGAGGCGGAGCGGGAGGTCGGCCGCAGGATCGTCCTCGACATCTCGTTCCTCGTGCCCGCCTGCACGTCGGTCTCCGACGACCGCCTCGAGGGGACGGTCGACTACGGGGCCGTGGCCGAGCTCGCCGAGAGCATCGTGCGTGAGCGCTCGTTCCGCACGCTGGAGCGGCTCAGCGCCGTGATCGCCGACGAGATCGCCGCCCGCTTTCAGCTCACCGACCTCGAGGTCCGCGCGGCGAAGACCGAGCCGCCGATCCCGCAGGCGATCGACGAGGTCGCGGTGACGCTGAGGCGCGGGTGACGCTGCTCGTCCACAAGTCCCCGACGTCGAGCCGCCGGGTGGATCTCCGACCCTCGCTTCGGATGCCTTCGCGGTCCTGCATCCATCCCCTGCGATGACGCGGGTCGGCTATCTCGGGTTAGGCTCGAACATGGGGGATCGGGCTGCCCAGCTGCGGCACGCCATCGACGGGCTCGAGCGTCGCGGAGTGCGGGTGCTCGCCGTCTCCTCGGGGTACGAGACCGAGCCGGTCGGCGAGATCCTCGATCAGCCCGACTTCCTCAACGCCGCCATCAGGATCGAGACCGCACTCGGCCCCGACGAGCTGCTCGCTGCCTGCAAGGCGGTCGAGGCCGAGGCCGGACGCGACTTCCAGGCGCCTCGACACAGCCCCCGCCCGGTCGATGTGGACCTGCTCCTGCTCGGCGATCTGCGGGTGAGCACGCCGCGCCTGGAGCTCCCGCACCGGGACGTTCATCGACGCAGGTTCGTGCTCGTCCCCCTGCTCGAGCTCGATCCCGATCTCAGCCTGCCCGACGGGACGAGGTTGGCGGAAGCCCTCGACGCGCTCGGAGAGGGTGAGCGCGTCGACCCGTTCGGGCCGATCGTCGGCTGACTGAGGCGACCCACCCTGCGAGAATCGCAGGATGCTGCTTGCAATCGACGTCGGCAACACGCAGACGCACGTCGGGGTCTTCGAAGGGACGCGCCTGAGCGGTGACTGGCGTCTGGCGACGCGCGGCTCGGCGACCGCCGACGAGCTGGCCCTGGCTACCGCAGGAGCCCTCGAGTTCCGCGGTCTCGAGATCGGCGATCTCACCGGGATGATCGTCTCCACCGTGGTTCCCCGGCTCGCCCCGGAGTACGAGCGACTCGCGGAGCGGCACCTCGGCGTTCCGTACCTGCTGGTCGGACCGACGGCGAAGACCGGCATGCCGATCAGGATCGACAACCCGCACGAGCTCGGGTCGGATCGCCTCGTCAACGCGGTCGCCGCCTACGACCGCTTCGCCGCCGCCACGCTCGCCGTCGACTTCGGGACGTCGATCAACATCGACGCCGTCTCCGAGTCCGGCGAGTACCTGGGCGGCGCCCTCGCCCCGGGCATCGAGGTCTCGATCGAGGCGCTCTCCGCTCGCGCCGCGAAGCTGCCACGGATCCGGATCGAGGAGCCGCGGACCGCGATCGGCACGAACACCCAGTCGGCGCTCCAGTCCGGCTTCGTCTACGGCTTCGCCGCCCTGGTCGACGGCCTGCTTGCCAGGATGAAGGTCGAGCTGGGGGATGCGCGCGTGATCGCCACGGGCGGGATGGCCGGCTCGATCGGGCCGCTGTGCGCGGGGGTCGACGAGGTCGACTCCTACCTCACCCTGAAGGGCCTCAGGCTGGTCTGGGAGCGCAGCAGATGATCGGCGTGGGTGGCACCGAACCGGGAGCGGGAGGTGGCGCCGCGATCGACCGTGAGCCGGGGAGCCCGTCGGCGTCGCAGCCGGACCTCACCGAGCCGTTCTCGATCGGTGACGTCGAGATCGCCAACCGGGTTCTGCTGGCGCCGCTGGCCGGGATCGGGAACTGGTTCGTGCGCCTGCAGGCACGCCGTTACGGGGCCGGGATGGCGTTCTCGGAGATGGTCTCCAGCCACGCGATCCACTACGACAACCCCCGCACCATGGAGGAGCTGCTGCGGATCCATCCCGACGAGCATCCGGTCGCGATCCAGCTCTTCGGCGCCGATCCGGGCGTGATGCGGGAGGCCGCCGCGGCCGCGGTCGCCTCCGGCGCCGACATCGTCGATCTGAACATGGGCTGCCCCGTCAGGAAGGTGCGCAAGACCGGCGCCGGCGCCGAGTTGATCAGCGACCCCGATCTCGCCGTAGCCGTCACGGCGGCGGCCGCCGAGGGCGCGGGCGGGAGGCCGGTCACGGTCAAGCTCCGCTCGGGCCTCACTCCGAGCGACCGCTCCGGCGTGGATGTCGCGCGCAGGCTGGTCGAGGAGGGGGGTGCGGCGGCGATCGCGTTCCACCCACGCTCGGCACGGGTCCACCACAAGGGACACCCCGACTACGGGCTGGTCCGCGAGCTGACCGGGCTGATCGACGTGCCGGTGATCGTCTCCGGCGGGCTCTCGGACGCCGCTGCCGCCCGCGCCGCCTACGAGGCGTCCGGAGCGGCGGCGGTGATGATCGCGCGGGGCTCGTTCGGCTGGCCGTGGATCTTCGCCGAGCTGACCGGACGCCGGAGCGAAGCGCCCGATCGCGAGGAGATCGTCGCGGAGCTGCTGTGGCTGGTCGACCGGGCTTGCGATCACATGGGCCCGGAGCGGGCCGGACGCTATCTGCGCAAGTTCTACCCCTGGTATCTGGCGAAGCTGGGGCTCACCCATCGTCAGGCTTCCGGATTCCAGGACTTCGACGATCTGGACGCGGTTCGAGGGGCGATCAGCGAGCTCGCCGCGCCCCGTCGACCCAGCGCCGTTGGGGTCTGAACCGCCGTTGCTATAGTTCCGCGCCGCCGTGCCCGAGGTGCGGGCCCACATCACCGAGATTCTGGGCTCGTGATCGGGCGTTTTCAGTCTCCGGGAGCCTGTGCCGGGGCGACCGGAGTCAGCAGAGGAAGGTTCGAACGTGGCTAGAGAGTCTCTGATCACTCCCGAGGGTCTCGAGCAGCTCAAGGCTGAGCTCGAGGAGTTGCAGACCGTGCGCCGACGTGAGGTCGCTCAGCGCATCAAGGAGGCTCGCGAGTTCGGCGACATCTCCGAGAACTCGGAGTACGACGACGCCAAGAACGAGCAGGCCATGCTCGAGCAGCGGATCGCGACGATGGAGGAACGACTCCGGAGGGCGACGGTCGTGGACAAGAGCGAGGTCGACTCGGGGGTCGTCTCGGTCGGCGTCAAGGTCCACGTCAAGGACCAGAAGACGGGGGGCTCGAGGAAGTTCACGCTCGTCGGCTCGGCCGAGGCGAATCCGGCAGAGGACAAGCTCTCCCACGAATCGCCGATCGGCAAGGCCCTGATGGGTCGCAAGCGCGGCGAAGTGGTCAGCGTCGAGGTCCCGCGGGGCCCCGCTCGCGAGCTGAAGATCACCAAGATCGAGGCTTAGATGGTGATTCCGAGTTCCCGCACCCCCGGATGACGAGCCCGCCCACTTCGTCGTTCGATCGCCGGATCACCACCCGCAGCCTTGTCCGTAGCACCACTGCGCCCTGCGGGTGCGTGCGGCGCCCGGCTTGGTCGCGCACGCCCCCGGAAGCACGTCGTTTGGAATCAACCATCCAGGTGTAGATGCCAGCCACGTTGTTCCCGATCCGCTCCCGCAACCTGTCGCTAGGCGATCGCTGACCGAGGGCGCCGTGTCTTCGCTTTTCGGCGGTCGTCTACTCGAGATGCAGGTCGAGGAGATCGACGTCGAGAACGCGGCCGAACTTCTCACCCGCGCGCCGCTGCGTACCGAAGGAGCGGAACCCCACCGCTTCGTGGGTCGCCCGGCTTGCCGGGTTCGGCTGCGCGATTCGCGCGAGCAGGACGGAGATCTCGGGGATCGCGCGGGCAAACTCGATCAGCTCATCGAGCAGTCGCTTGCCGAGCCCGCGGCCGCGGGCCGCCTCGTCGACGTAGACGGAGACCTCGCCGGTGCGGCGATAGGCGCCCCGCGGCGACCACGGCCCGATCGACGCCCACCCGACCACCCGGCCGTCCTCGGTCGCGACCACGACCGGGTGGTAAGGCGCCCGCTCGGTCAGCCATCCGTCGTCGATCCCGGTGATCCGTGGCTCGATGTCGAACGTCGCGATCCCGCCGCTCACCTCGCGGTTGTAGATCTGGAAGATCCGCGGCAGGTCGTCGATGGTCGCGGGGCGGATCTCGGTCATCGCCTTGAATGTATTCGGCAAGCGCCCCGCCGCGTCGCCGGCGCGTGGCGCGGCGGTAGGGCACACCCCGGCTGTCGGCTCCCGATCGGGACGCCGAAGCCCCCGTCTATACTTCGGGATCCGCGTAACCACCAACCGGAGGGCTGAACGATCGGCAGGAGAAAGCCGAAGAACTCGTTTCAGACTTCCGGCGGCCGCGCATTCCCGGGGAGCTTCCGGGCCGGGACGATCGATCCATCAAGGAGCACCGCAGCATTCGAGCGAGACAGGACGGGTAAGGCAAGTGTTTGAGAGATTCACAGAGAGGGCCAGGCAAGTGGTCGTCCTCGCTCAGGAGGAGGCCAGGACCCTCAAGCACAACTACATCGGCACCGAGCACATCCTGCTCGGGCTACTTCGCGAGGAGGAAGGGCTCGCTGCCCGCGTCCTCGAGTCTCTGGACATCACCGTCGAGCGCGTCCGTGCGCAGGTCGTGCGGATCGTCGGTTCCGGCGAGGAAGTCACCTCGGGTCAGATCCCGTTCACCCCCCGTGCCAAGAAGGTGCTCGAGCTGGCGCTGCGCGAGGCCCTCTCACTCGGCCACAACTACATCGGCACCGAGCACATCCTGCTCGGCCTCGTTCGCGAGAACGAGGGCGTCGCCGCTCGCATCCTGCTCGACTTCGACGCCGACTCGGAGAAGATCCGCAACGAGGTGATCCGGATGCTCTCCGGTCCCGGCGGACGTCGCCAGGGCACCGGCGGCGGCGGCGGTTCGTCCTCCGGCTCCGGCGAGGGCAAGAAGTCCTCGAAGCTGCTCGACCAGTTCGGCCGCAACCTGACCAAGCTCGCCGCCGACGGCAAGCTCGATCCCGTGATCGGTCGCGAGACCGAGATCGAGCGGATCATGCAGATCCTCGCCCGTCGCCAGAAGAACAACCCGGTGCTGCTGGGCGAGCCGGGCGTCGGCAAGACCGCCGTGGTCGAGGGGCTGGCTTCCCGCATCACCAACGGCGAGGTCCCCGAGCTGCTGCGCAACAAGCAGATCTACACGCTCGATCTGGCGGCCCTGGTCGCCGGCTCGAAGTACCGCGGCGAGTTCGAGGAGCGCCTGAAGAAGGTGATGAAGGAGATCACCCAGCGCGGCGACATCATCCTGTTCATCGACG
>CAZXKG010000131.1:0-6711 GCA_964641695.1 uncultured Conexibacter sp. | reverse complement strand
TCGCCGACTCGGTCGGCGCCAAGCTGATGGTCGACATGGCCCACTTCGCGGGCCTCGTCGCGGCCGGCGAGCACCCCAACCCGGTCCCGCATGCGGATGTCGTCACCACGACGATCCACAAGACCCTCTGCGGCCCGCGCAGCGGCATGATCCTCTGCAAGGAGGAGCTCGCCGCCGACGTCAACCGGGCGATCTTCCCCGGCCAGCAGGGCGGACCGTTGATGCACGTGATCGCCGCCAAGGCCGTGGCGCTGAAGATCGCCGCCGGCGAGGAGTTCGCCGCACGCCAGCGGCAGACGATCGCCAACGCCCGGGCCCTCGCCGCCGGACTGGAGGAGGTGGGCGTCCCCGTCCTCACCGGCGGCACCGACGTTCATCTGATCCTCGTCGACGTCACCCCGCGCGGACTCGACGGCAGCACCGCCGAGGATCGCCTCGAGGAGATCGGGATCACCGTCAACCGCAACGCGATCCCCTTCGACGAGCGCCCGCCGATGAACCCGTCAGGCCTGCGGATCGGCACGCCGGCGCTGACCACGCGAGGGCTGCTCGAGGACGACTTCCGGGAGATCGCCGACGTGATCGGCGTTGCCCTCTCCGACTCGTTCGAGGCCGAGCGGGAATCGCTTCTGGCGAGGACGCGCGCGATCGCCGACGCGCATCCGCTCTACCCGCAACTCTCGGCCGCCGCCGTGTGAGGATCTGGGTCGACTGCACGGCCGCCGCACACCCGGTCGTGCTCCGGCCGGTCATCGAGCTGCTCGCTGAGCGGGGCCACGAGGTCCACGTAACCAGCAGGGACTACGGCCAGACCGAAGGACTGCTGGCGCGTCTCGGCATCCCGTTCGAGTCGTTCGGCGCCCACGGCGGAGCGAGCACGGCGGGCAAGGCGAAGGCGCTGCTCGCGCGCAGCGCGGCACTCGCCAGGTGGGCCCGTCCCCGGCACTTCGAGCTGGCGATCGCTCACGGCTCGGTGGACCTCGCCGCGGTCGGCACCCTGCTGCGGATCCCGCAGGTGCAGATGCAGGACTACGAGTACGCCGGACTGCAACGCAAGCTCGCCTGGCGTGCGGCCGAGCGGGTGATCGTTCCCGACGCGATCCCGGTCGAGCGCCTCGAGCGCGCCGGGGCGAGGGCCTCCAAGCTTCTCCGCTACCCGGGGCTGAAGGAGGACTACTACCTCGCCGACTTCAGCCCCGATCCGGCGGTCCTCTCCGAGCTCGGCCTGCTCGAGCTGGGGATCGACCCCGAGCGGGGGGCCGACGAACGGGTCCTGGTCGTCGTCCGCCCGCCCCCGGAGACCTCCGAGTACCACGCCGACAACCCGCTCTACGAGGCGCTCCTGGACCGGCTTTGCGCGGACCCGGAAGTGGTCACGGTCCTGATCCCGCGGACCGACCGGCAGGCGCGGGCGGCGGGGGAGAGGCGGGAGCCGACGCTGGTCGTGCCCGAGCGGGCCGTCGACGCCCAGAGCCTGATCGCCTACGCCGACCAGGTCGTCAGCGCGGGCGGGACGATGAACCGCGAGGCGGTCGCGCTGGGGATCCCGGTGGCGACGATCTTCAGCGGAGCGATGGGAGCGGTGGACGAGCGCCTGATCGCCGACGGACGGCTGACCGAGCTCCACGACGTCGAGGCGCTCGAGCTTGGCAAGCGGACGACGACGCCCGGCCCACGCGACCCGCACGACGTCGCCCTGCTCGTCGATGGGGCCCTGGCGGTGGCGAGGGAGCGGCGGGAGTGACCCCCGCTTGGGTCGAGGCCGTCGTCGGCTTCGCCACCGCGGCGACGATCGCCTGGCTGCTCGTCCCGGTGGCGGAGTCGTTCGCCTGGCGCATCGGCGCCATCGACCAACCGCGAGAGCGCAGCCTGCACGTGATCCCGACGCCGCGCCTGTCGGGGATCGCGATCCTGATCGCGGTCTGCGCCGCGGGCGCGATCTTCCTTCCCTGGGACGGCCAGACCCAGGCGATCCTGATCGGCGCGGTCGTCATCGCCCTGGTCGGGATGTTCGACGACATCTTCGACCTGCCACCCCTGATCAAGCTCATCGGGCAGTTCGCGGCGGCGATCATCCCGGTCACCTCCGGGGTCACCGTCGCCGCCTTCACCCTGCCGTTCGTCGGCGGTGTGGATCTGGGCGCGACCGAGCTCTTCGACCTTCCCGTCCTCGGACAGGTGGACCTCGGCGAGCTGGCGACCGTGCTCGGGATCGTCGTCATGGCGAACCTCGTCAACCTGATCGACGGCGTCGACGGCCTCGCCTCCGGCGTCTGCCTGATCAGCGCCGCGACGCTGGCCGTCGTCGCGCTCTCGCTCGAGCGCAACCCGGCGGGAGTGCTGGCCGCGATCACCGCCGGAGGAGCCCTCGGCTTCCTCCGCCACGGCTTCCCGCCCGCCTCCAGCTTCATGGGGGACACCGGGTCGAACCTGCTCGGCTACCTGCTCGCGGTCGCCGCGGTCCAGGGCGCCTTGAAGACGAACGCGGTCGTCGCCCTCGCCTTCCCGATGCTCGTCCTCGCGGTGCCGATCCTCGACACCGGCTTCGTCGTCGCCAAGCGCCTCAAGTACAGGCGGCCGATCTACGAGGCCGACGCCTGGCACTTCCACCATCGGATGGCGAACATCGGCTTCTCCCAGCGGCGCACGCTCGCCTACCTGTACGGGTGGACCCTGGCGATGGCGGCGGTGGCCCTCGCCCTGCGCTTCATCCCCTACAGCGACGACCGTGGCAACTTCGATCGCGAGTGGACGATCGTGATGGCGGTGATCCTCGTCTTCGGCGTCGCCGCCAGCTTCTACGTCATCTACGTGCTCGAGATCCTCAAGCTTCGCAGGTTCCGCTTCCGCCAGGCGGCCGCGGAGGGGCTGGGGGTGCCGACGGAGGACGATGTCGATCGTGAGGTTGAACACGAGCTCGAGACCGGCGAGTTCCGCCCGCGAGATCCCGATACCGGGGAGTTCGAGACGGTCGATACAAGCGCACGCTAGAGCCATTTTCGGGTGACCGAGCGAGTTTGTGCATATCGGGTATATTCGCGATCCGTGACCTGAACGGTCGCCTTGGGAAGGAAATTTCAAGGCGGCGGGAAGTCGGGTCGCGCCACCCTCGTGGAATCCCCTTACTTCGATAGCCCCGGAGACCGTGACTCGCAGCACCGGCGTGCGGCGCGTCCCGCATCCGGGACGGTTCAGCCGGCCAGTCCGCGCAAGCGTGACGAGCATTGCCCGGCCCAGCTCCAGGTCGCGCCCGGCGCGTCGAGGAGGTGGGGCCGGACCCGCCTCCGGCTGAACCTATGCCGGTAACCTCGCCGACGAGAGAGAACTTCTTGCTTCGCAACCTTGATCTGCTGGTGCTGCTCGCAGCCCTCCCGGTTTTCATCGTGATCGGGGCGCCCGTGATCGGCTGGGTCGCAACCGCGGTCGCCTGGGTCGCCGGTCGGATCGGCGTCGACGTCGCAGCCCGCAAGCGGCGCGCCGCACTTGCCGCCTCCAACCGCAACGCCGCCCTCGGCGTCACGGCGGCCGCGACGATGGGCCGGGTCTGGATCCTCGCCGGGGCGATCCTGCTGGTCGGCCTGCTGGCAGAGCGGGAGGCCGGGCTGGCTGCGGCGCTGCTCGCGCTCGTCCTCGTCACGGTCAACATCCTCGTCGGCCTCATCACCAACTTCGGCTCCCAGGGGCCTGAGACGGGGGTCGCGCGATGAGCTCGCTGAAGCCGATCCACAAGGTCGCGGTCGTCTTCGTCGGCTACGCGGTCATCCTCATCGCCCTCGGCCTGATCTTCGGCAGCGACGGCAAGAACGAACACTTCCAGCCGCAGGAGGAGTTCCGCCTCGAGCCCTGGATCGACATCCACATCCTCGGGATCGACATGTCGATCAACAAGGCGGTCCTCTACCTCGGGATCGCGACGGTCTTCACCTGCGGCTTCCTGATCTGGGTCGCCCAGCGGATGCAGGCCCGCCCGAACAAGGTGCAGGTCGCGGTCGAGGGCCTCTACGACCTGATTCGCGGCCAGATCGTCGGCGACAACCTCGACGACAAGATGGCCCGCAAGTGGTTCCCCTTCCTGGCGACGCTCTTCTTCTTCATCCTCTTCTCGAACTTCATCGGCCTGATCCCGCTGCCGGTGAACACGGGGCACAAGGTCGACGTCTTCGGCTTGGACATCCCCGCCTTCGCCCTCTACGCGGCGACCGCGAACATCTCGATCCCGCTGGTGCTCACGATCGTCGTCTGGGTCGCCTACAACGTCGAGGGCATCCGCCACCACGGCTTCTTCAAGTACTTCAAGACCTGGCTGCCGGCCGGGATCGAGGACATGCCGTTCGCCTTCAAGGCGTTCGTCTGGGTGGTCGAGGCGATCTCCCACACGGTCCGGCTCGTCTCGCTGTCGGTCCGGCTCTTCGCCAACATCCTCGCCGGCCACCTGCTGCTGCTGTTCATGGGCGGCGGGCTCGCCGTGCTGCTCGGGATCTCGGCGCTCGGCGCCCTGACCTTCCCGATGGCGTTCGCCTTCTACATCTTCGAGATCGTCATCGTGGCGGGTCTTCAGGCGTTCATCTTCACGATTCTCACCGCAATCTACCTCGGGGGCGCGACCTCCGAGAGCCACTAGGAAAAGGAGTCAGTTCAAATGGATCTAGTGCTTTTGGCACAGGCCGCTGAGGTGGTGACCGATGCCGGCGTCACCGACGCGGGCAAGGCCATCGCGCTCGGCATCGGCGCGGGGCTCGGTTCGATCGGCGCCGGCATCGGCATCGGCGTGATCTTCGGTTCGGAGATCCAGGCGGTCGCCCGTCAGCCCGAGATGAAGGACGAGCTGCAGAGCATCCGCTGGCTCGGCTTCGCCCTCACCGAGGCCGTCGCCTTCTACACCTTCATCTTCGGCCTGATCGCCTTCTTCCTCTAGGCCCGTGGAGATCCTCGGCGACATCACGACCTTCCTCCTGACGGCGGCGACAGAGGGAGCGGAGGAAGAGGGCGGGAGCTTCCTCGTCTCTCCGTCCCTCGGCCTGATGATCTGGACGCTGATCGCGTTCGGGATCACGATGTTCGTCCTCGGCAAGTTCGCCTTCCCGAAGATCACGGAGCTGCTCGAGGAGCGTGCGAACCGTGTCAACGCGGAGATCGACGCGGCGGAGCGTCAGCGCAAGGAGGCCGACGAGCTGCTCAACGAGTACCGCGAGCGGCTGAAGGAAGCCCGTGAGCAGGCGGACGACATCGTCGCCCGCGCTCGCAAGGCCGGCGACGCCGCGCAGGCGGACGCCGTCGCAAGCGGTCGCGCCAAGCACGACGAGCTGGTCGATGCGGCACGCAAGGACATCGCGGCGGAGACGAAGCGATCGCTCGAGCAGATCCGCAAGGAGGTCGCCGACCTGACCGTGCTCGCGACCGAGAAGGTGGCGAGGAAGTCGCTGACCGCGGACGACCAGAAGCGACTGGTCGAGGAGGCGCTGGGAGAGGTCGACTTCTCGGCGCTCGCCGGCGCTGAGTCCGGCGGGGGGTCGCAGAACTAGTCATGGAAGAGGTCTCCCGCGTATACAGCGAGGCGTTGTTCGACGTCGCGAAGGAGAAGGGCTCGCTCGACGAGATCCACGAGCAGCTCGGTCAGATCGCCGATGCGGTGGCGGCCGATCGTGACCTGCAGGTCTTCTTCTTCAGCCCGTACTTCTCCTCGACGGAGAAGCGCGAGGGGATCACGAAGGCGATCTCGGGGGCCAACTCCGAGCTCGTCAACTTCCTCGAGTTGCTCGCGGAGAAGCACCGGATGCCGGCCCTGTTCCGGATCCGGCGCCGCTTCGACGAGCTCTGGGGGAAGGAGAACAGGCGCCTCGAGGTGACGGTGACCAGCGCCGTCGAGCTCGACCAGGCGGTCGTCGATTCCGTCGGGGCCGAGATCGAGCGCAAGACCGGTCAGACGGTCGAGCTGACCAGCGAGGTGGACGAGTCGATCATCGGCGGGCTCGTCCTGCAGGTGGGTAACAGAGTCCTCGACGCGAGCATCCGCAACCGCCTCGAGAAGCTGCGCCGCGAGGTCGCGGCCGCGTAGCCGGAGCCGCGGTAGCCAGAGCACGCGTAGCCAGAGCAACTAAGCAACGAGTAGAGACTTCGAAACAAGGAGCGGTTGAGCAGCATGGAAATCAAGCCAGACGAGATCTCGTCGATCCTCAGACAGAGGATCGAGGGCCTCGAGACGGGCAGCGCGGATCTCTCCGAGGTCGGCACCGTTCTCTCCGTTGCCGACGGCATCGCCCGCGTGCACGGACTCGACAACGTGATGTCGCTCGAGATGCTCGAGCTGCCCCACGACGTGACGGGCCTCGCCCTGAACCTCGAGGAGGACAACGTCGGCGTCGTGCTCTTCGGCGCGTGGGACAGGATCGTCGAGGGCGACACGGTCAAGCGCACTAATCGTCTTCTGCAGATACCGGTCGGAGAGGAGCTGCTCGGCCGTCTCGTCGACCCGCTCGGCCGTCCGCTCGACGACAAGGGCGAGATCAAGCCCGCCGAGTACCGGCCCGCCGAGTTCAAGGCGCCTGGCGTGATCCAGCGCCAGGGCGTCAAGGAGCCGATGCAGACCGGCCTCAAGGCGATCGACTCGATGATCCCGATCGGTCGCGGACAGCGCGAGCTGATCATCGGCGACCGCCAGACCGGCAAGACCGCGATCGCGATCGACACGATCATCAACCAGAAGGGCAAAGG
>CAZXKG010000130.1:441-6855 GCA_964641695.1 uncultured Conexibacter sp. | reverse complement strand
TCCCGACTCACCGGTGACCTATCACCTGTGACATATGTCCTGACGCTGGACACCATCAGCCGCTTTCGGAGAGCCCGCCCCCGAGCGGGCTTTCTCTTTCTCTGCGCCGACTCCGGCGATAGGCCGATCTCCGCTCGCGAGGTGGCGCGGGGAGGTGTCCTGGACACCGCCCCCTTCAGGGATAGACACCGACGGTGTAGCGGCGGATCCTGCGCACGAAGAGCGTCGGCTTCTCCGCGTACAGCTTGCGACCGAGCGGCACAGCCCGCTCGATCAGCTCGCCCTGGCGACGTTCGGCCAGCTCGACGAGCTGCTTGCGACCGCCGCCGCCGAATGCATCCTCGTTCGCATGCGCGGCGTCGATCAGGACCGAGAGATCGTGGTGTTCGCCGAGGAGCTCGGCGAGATCGTCGCTTGCGCTGCCCAGACCGCGCATGAGCGCCGGCCAAGCCGGTTCCAGGAGCCGGACGTGGTACCAGTGGTCCTTGACCCGCTTGCGCCACTCGTGAACCGCCTCGTCATCCGGGCGATCGGCTGAAGCAACCTCGTCGAACCCAGCGCGCCCGCGCTCGTAGGCGCGCCGCAGCCCAGGTTCGAGCATCTCGAAGCGCTCTCCCTTCACCCCCCAATCGGCCAGCTCGACCCGGGCCCGCTCGATCAGCTCGATCGCTTCGGCCTGATCGCCTCCCCCTCCCACGCGCTCTCGTTGTCGCGCGCGCAGCATGCCGACGAAGTCGACGGTGAGATGATTAGGGAACTCGGTGGGATATCGGAGGCGGAGCTTCTCGACGGTGTCGAGCATCACCTGCGCGTCGCGCGCTCCGGCGAGCAGCCGGCCCGCGTCGCGAAGCTGCGCGTTGATCCGGCGTCGCTTACGCCCGCCGATCCCACCCCGGGCGAGACGCAGCAGCGACCGGAGCTTCTTCAGGTCCTTGCGCGCACCGTGGACAGCGCGCGCCGGATCGTGATCGAGCTCGTCGCGCAGACGCTCGATCGCACGCTCGGCTCGGCCCACCGCGGCCCGTCGTACCTCAGCGGTCACCGGTCTGCCGGCGCGCAGCCGGTACTTGCGCGAATGGCTTGCTTCCACTCCTGAGAGTGTTGCGAATGCCGGAGTGCAAGCTGAACGAACCCGCCCAGCTTCTCTCCCTCAGCTACTCGTGCCGGCCCCGTCGAGCGCCTCGTTGACCAACCGGTCCGCCTCGGCGTTGAACTCGCGCTTCACATGCCGGATCGACCAGGAGCCGAAGCCGGCGAGGGCGTTGCGCGCATCCGCGTGAAGTGGCTTCAGCCCGACATCCTTGACCTTGTACTCCCCGCGGATCTGCTTGACGACGAGCTCGGAGTCCCCGACCAGCTCGATCTCGTCGGCGCCGAGCTGCTTCGCCTGCTCGATACCGAGCAGCAGCGCCCGGTACTCGGCGACGTTGTTGGTCGCCCGACCGATCGTCTCGCCGGCGCTGTGAACGATCTCCCCCTCGGCATCGCTGACCACGGCGGCGATCGCCGCCGGCCCGGGATTGCCGCGAGCCCCTCCGTCTACATGCACGGTCAGCTTCACTCGAGTGCGTCCTCCCCACTTCGCTCGCTCAGCGTGCCGTCGTCGGCAACGCCCAGGTTCCAGGTTCTGTCGGCGGCCCGCAGCTGCTCGATCGTGTCGCCCTTGCCCGCCTCGCGAACCTCCAGCCCACGCTTACCCGGCCCGACCTCCCACTGGTACCAGGTCAACTCCCAGGCGACCGTCAGACGAGCCCCTGGATCTCCACTCGAGGTCTTGACGAGCAGGCCGCTGGCACGCGGCTCCCCCAGGGTCCGGCCAAGCCCGCGGACGGTTCGACGATGATTGCTGGCGTTGAAGGCCGCCACGGCCGAGGCGACGCTGACGGTGCCGTCGCCGACGCGTTGCTCGGCTTCGCTCGAGGCGACGCCCGGGACGTCACCCTCCCTCGGCACCGCTCGCGAGCGAGCCGCAGGGCGGGCTCGCTTGCCGAAGAACCCGCCGAGCAGATCAGAGCCGCGACCGCGCCGGCGGTCGCGATCGACCGTACCCACCTCCAGCGCGCGATCGGCGGGAATCCAACCAGCTGCCTCCGCCCGCGGCTTGCAGAGCTCGCAGACGCTTGCCTGCCGGCCCTCTCGAGTCACATAGCGGCTCTCGCGCTCCCCCGGCAGCAATCGCCGACCGCAAACTTCGCAGACCGGATCGGGAACGGGCTCGTACGACATCCGCGCTGAGGTTAGAGAAAGTCTCGCGAACGCCCTCAGGCGGCGTTCTGCAGATGCGAACGCATGCCCAGGACCGCCTTGGTGTGGAGCTGGGAGACCCGGGACTCGGTTACGCCGAGGACCTCACCGATCTCGCGCAGGGTGAGCGTCTCGTAGTAGTAGAGGGCGATGACGAGCCGCTCGCGGTCCGGCAGCGACTCGATCGCCTCGGCGAGCCGGTCCTTGAGCTCTACCGTGTCGATCGCCGCCTCGGGGTCGATGGCGTTGGGATCGCTGATCGTGTCGAGCAGGGACACCTGCCCGCCGTCGGGGTCGGATGCCGCCCAGATATCGTCGAGGGCGAGCACGGACGAGTTGGCGATCTCGAGCAGGCTCGTACGGAAGTCCTCGACCGACACCTCGAGCTCGGCGGACATCTCCTCCTCGCTCGGCGCGCGCCCCAGCTTGTTCTCGAGCACCGAGTGCGCCTTCTCGACCTCGCGCGCCTTCGCCCGCACCGAGCGCGGTACCCAGTCGAGCGAGCGCAGCTCGTCGATGATCGCCCCGCGGATCCGCTGAACCGCGTACGTCTCGAACTTGATCTCACGATCCAGCTCGTAGCGCTCGATCGAGCCGATCAGGCCGATCAGGCCGTAGGAGATCAGGTCGGCTTCCTCGACGTGGGAGGGCAGGCCCGCCGCCATCCGTCCCGCGACGTACTTGACCAGCGGCGAGTACGCGACGACGAGCCGCTCCCTGGCGCGCTCGTCCCCTTCATCCTTGCACCGCCTCCAGAGCTCTTTCAGCTCGACGGCCTTGACGTTCGTTTCCATCCGGATCAGGCTCCCTGGCTCATACGTTATTCGAGCCTTCGCTCACGCACGCGGGTGGGCGTTGGCGTAGGCAACTCGAAGCTGTGACGGCTCGACCCTCGTGTAGACCTGCGTAGTCGAGATCCCGGAGTGCCCGAGGAGCTCCTGGATCGACCTCAGATCCGCTCCGCCCTCCAGCATGTGGGTCGCGAACGAATGCCTGAGCGAGTGCGGCGAGACCCTCCCGGCGATCGCCGCCTCCTGCACCCAGCGGGTCAGCCGCCGGGTCACGTCGGAGGGCGAGAGTCGCTTGCCGCTCTTGCTGATGAACAGGGCCGGCTCCGACGGGTCGGCCAGCAGCGTGGGCCGAAAGCGCGCAACCCAGCCGGCGACGGCCTTCTGAGCGGGCTCACCGACCGGAACGATCCGTTCCTTCGAGCCCTTGCCGAGAACCCGCACCGCCTCCGACTCGAAGTCGATCGAATCGACGTTCAGCCCGATCAGCTCGGCGCAGCGGAGCCCACATGAGTAGGCCAGCTCCAGCATCGCGCGGTCCCGCGCTTGGAGCGGTTCGGAGACGGGGATCGCGTCCAGCAGATCGCGCACCTGGTCGCGGTCGAGAACGCGTGGCAGGCGGGAATCCGAACGCGGATTCGGCAGCAGCTCGGCCGGGTTCTGGCTCATCGCCCCGGAATGGACCAGGTGATTGAAGAGACCTCTCGAGGCAGCGAGCTTACGGGCGACGGTCTTCCTACCGAGCCCACGCTCGCTGAGCTCCGCCGCGTAGCCGCGTAGCCGCCGGTAGGTGAGCGCCGCCGGATCGTCGATACCCACCTCACATCCCCAGCGGGCCAGCTCGGCGAGATCGTTGGCGTAAGCGCGGATGGTGTGCGGGGACATCCGCGCCGTCCGCAGCTCGCGGTCGTAGCCGAGCAGCGCCGATTGCCAGGCCGCGGACATCTCCTCGTCATCCGGGCTCGGAAGCTCGGGGTGGATCTCTGCGGCGGCGACCATCAGAACCCGATTCGCGGTCGAGCCCCCCGACCCTGCACCTGTGAGCGAGCTTGCTCCGCCGGCGCTCGGTCAGCCGATGTAGATCGGCGTGCCGACATCGACCCGGTCGTAGAGATCGACCACGTCGGTGACCGACATGCGTACGCATCCGTGCGAGGCCGCGCTGCCGAGCGATCCCGTGTCCGAGGTTCCGTGGATGCCGGCACCGTCGTAGATGCCCATCCAACGCGCCTTCAGCGGGTTGTCGGGACCCGGCGGGATCGATTGGCCGGCGAGGTCGCCGGCCCAGTCGGAGTCGGGCACGGTCCAGACCGGGTTCTCTGCCTTGTTCTGGATCGAGTAGAGCCCGGTCGGCGTGTCGAAGCCCTGAGCTCCGATCGCGACGGTGTACTCCTTGCTCAGCTTCAGGCTCTCGTACAGCGACAGGGTGAAGTTGTTGCGATCGACGACGAGGTAGGTCGGGTACTTCTCGGCGACCTCGTCGGTCGTCACCTCCGGCTCGACCTTCTCGACGTCGGCCCTGACCTTCCGGCTCGCCGGATCGTGGAGGACGGCGACGACCTGCTTGCGCAGCTTGTCGGGGTCGACGTTGAAGCCGGGCTGAGATTCGACCGGAACGAGCTTCCCGCCGCTCGGCTCGACGCTGGCGTCGACGGGGTCGCGGTTGAGCCGCTTGCCGATGTGCTCGACGAAGTGGTCGACCGCGTCGCGGTCGTACTTGATCTCCGGCTCGATCGCGACGTCGACCTCGCCGCCGGACAGCTTCCGCCAGACCCGGGCGGGCAGGCTCCCCTGATGGGAGGCGTCCATAGCCTCGGCGACCATCCGCTCGACATCGGCGTCGACGTTGGACTCATGCCGGGTGAGCTTGAACTCCTCGCCGCCGCGCTTGACGATCACCGTCTTCTGCAGCGGCTCGACCAGGTTCGCGCGAACCTGGAAGTGGGCGGCATCCTCGTCGAGGCCGCCCACATCGACGCCGCCGACCGTCACTCCCTCGGCGATCTTGTGGTCAGTCGACGAGTCGTAGAGGACGGCGCCCACCACCACGAGCACGGCGAGCACGAGCACGCCGATCAAGATCTTTCCCTTACTTCCCATTGCTCCTCGGTCCAGTGTAAGAGGATGATCGGCCCGGGAAACGGATTCAGGAGCCGTGCAACCCCATTTGCGCCCGCGCTCAGGCCCGCGGCGACCGGGTTGGTCGTGAGGCGACGAGGAGCGCGAGCAGGGCCTTCAGCCCGTCAGGTTCCTGACGGGGTCTGGGGCGTTCTGATCGTGTGACGCAGGAGCCGCGGCGACCAAGTGGGTCGTGAGGCGACGAGGAGCGCGAGCAGGACGCCCCAGGCCCCGTCAGGTTGTGATGGCGCCTTCGGAGGCGCTGGAAACCCCAGCGGCGTACTTCGCCATCACACCTGTCTTGAAGAGCGGCTCGGGCGCCTGGTAATCGGCGATGCGCTTGGCGATCTCCTCGTCGCTGAGGTCGACGTCCAACCTTCGCGCTGCGATGTCGATCGTGATCATGTCCCCTTCTCGAATCGCGCTGATCGGGCCACCCTTGACCGCTTCCGGGGCGACGTGGCCGATCATCAGGCCACGCGTCGCTCCCGAGAAGCGCCCGTCGGTGATCAGGGCGACGTCCTCGCCGTGGCCCTCGCCGACGATCGCGGCCGTGACCTGCAGCATCTCCCGCATCCCGGGGCCGCCGGCCGGCCCCTCGTTGCGGATGACGACGATGTCGCCGGCGTTGATCCCCCCCGCCTTGACGACCTTGAAGCAGTCCTCCTCGCGCTCGAAGACGCGGGCGGGACCGGTCTGGCCGGTCCGCTCGGTGCCGGCCACCTTGACCACGGCGCCCTCGGGAGCGAGGTTGCCCTGGAGGATCGCGAGACCGCCCTGGGCCTTGACCGGGTTCTCCGCTGTGAGGACGACGTCCTGGCCGGGCTCCTCGACCGCCAGCGCGGCCTCCTCACCGATCGTCCTGCCGGTGACGGTGATCTGGTCGCGATGCAGCATGCCGGCGTCGTCGAGACGCTTGAGGATCAGCGGCACGCCACCGGCCCGGTAGAGATCGGTGGCGACGTAGCGGCCACCCGGCTTGAGGTCCGCCAGCAGCGGCGTCGCGCGCGAGATCCGCTCGAAGTCGGCGATATCGAGTGGGATGCCTGCTTCCCTCGCCACCGCGAGCAGATGCAGGACTCCGTTGGTGGACCCCCCGGAAGCGCACACGCAGGCGATCGCGTTCTCGAGCGACTCGCGGGTGATGATCCTGCTCGGGCGCAGATCCTCCGCGAGGACGTTCAGGATCAGCTCCCCGACCTGCTCGGCGACCGTTCCCTTGTTCTCGTCCTCGGCCGGCACCATCGCCGAGCCTCCGGCCGAG
>CAZXKG010000130.1:0-431 GCA_964641695.1 uncultured Conexibacter sp. | reverse complement strand
TCGTGTTGGCGGTGAACTGGCCGCCGCAGGCGCCTGCCCCCGGGCTTGCGACATCCTCGAGCTCGGCCAGCTCCTCGTCGCTGACCTTGCCCGCGGCATGCCCCCCGATCGCCTCGAAGACGTCGAGGATGGTCACGTCCCGGCCCTTGTAGCGGCCGGGAGCGATCGATCCGCCGTAAAGCATCAGCGAGGGGATGTCGAGACGGGCGAGGGCCATCACGCAGCCCGGAAGGGTCTTGTCACAGGCGGCGAGCGCGATCACCGCGTCGAACTGGTAACCACGTACGGTCAGCTCGATCGAGTCGGCGATCACCTCGCGGCTGACGAGCGAGCTCTTCATCCCGACGGTGCCCATCGTCACCCCGTCGGAGACGGCGACGGTGTTGAACTCCATCGGCGTGCCGCCGGCGGCGCGCACGCCCTCCTTGATG
>CAZXKG010000129.1:5944-6954 GCA_964641695.1 uncultured Conexibacter sp. | reverse complement strand
TGATCCAGTCGCTGCCGACCGCCGTTCGCGGGATCCGCAGCGGCAAGATGCGCTCGGTGCCGAAGTTGATCCCGGGCGTCCACCCCAAGCTTCCGGGCGACGCGCAGGACCACGTCGAGAAGATCTACGAGCGCGCCGAGGAGAGCCGCCTCGAGCTCAACCTCTACATCATCGGGGAGGGCGGCGAGGAGGATGGCGCCCCAGGTGCCGAAGGGGTTCCCGCCGCCGCGATCACCACAGCACCAGACGAAACGCAGGAGCTCTCATGACCGACAAGATCAAGGTCGCCTACTGGCCCGGGTGCGTATCCCGGGGATTCACCACCGAGCTCCACGGCTCGATGGCGTTGACCGCGGATGCGCTGGGCATCGAGCTGGTCACCCTCGATCGCGCCAACTGCTGTGGCGCCGGGGTGATCGCCGAGCACAACCAGGAGCTCGCCGACTCCCTCAACGCACGCACCTTCGCCCTCGCCCAGCAGACCGGGCTGCCGATGATGAACATCTGCTCGACCTGCCAGGGCGCGCAGTCGGAGTGCCAGGAGCGGCTCGACGCCGACACCGCCTACCGCAACCACGTCAACGAGGCGCTCAGCTCCGAGGGCCTCGAGTACGTCAAGGGCAAGGACGGCTGGACGAACAAGAACTTCCTCTGGCTGCTGGTCGAGGACTACGGCCTCGACCGCCTCGCCGAGCAGGTCAAGCGGCCGCTCAGCGGCCTGCGGGTCGGGCCGTTCTACGGCTGCTACGTGATCCGCCCGAAGGAGCGGCTCGGCTTCGACGAGAACCCGGACCGCGACCTCTACCTGGAGCAGGTGATCGAGGCGCTCGGCGGCGAGGTCGTCGAGTACGACGGCGCCCGGCGCTGCTGCGGCTTCCCGGTGATCACCATGAACCGTGAGACCTCGCTCCGTCAGGCCGGCACCCACGTCGGCGACGCGATCGACGCCGGCGCCGACTGCCTGGTCACCCCCTGCCCGCTCTGCCACCTGAACCTGGACATGCAGCAGC
>CAZXKG010000129.1:0-5934 GCA_964641695.1 uncultured Conexibacter sp. | reverse complement strand
GGCGAAGGTCGTCGGACGCGACCTCGGCCTCGCGGTCCTACATCTCCCGCAGCTGGTCGGCCTGGCGCTCGGCTTCGACCCGAAGGAGCTCGGGATGCCGCGCCACATCGCGAAGACGGTCGCGGTCGACGACCGCATCGCGGCGCTGGCTTAGACAACTCCGGGGGAATCCTCCGCTTCGCGTCCGGTTCCCCCGGTTCCTTGACGACGGGGAAAGCAGGGGCGGGCCGGTAGCGGCGATTCGGGGAATCCTCCGCTTCGCGTCCGGTTCCCCCGGTTCCTGCCCAGCGAGGCGAGGGCACGGGCTCCGCGCTGCGGTTCGCCGATGAACAGCAGGGTGCGCGCCAGCGCGTACGCGGCTCGGCGTCGTCCGATGCCTCCACACCGGTGGCGAAGTCGAAGACGGAGGCCGCCGGCGCCGCAGCGCCGCCAAGCAGCACAGACCCACCCGCGGCGCCAACCCGGCGCTCGAAGAGCTCGCGGAGGCCGCCGAAGGGGAAGTCGGCTTGCACCGGCCCAGGATATTCGTCGCCTGCGGGATTCGGACCGCTACTTCTTCGTCTTCTTCTTACCCGTTCGGGTCAGGCTCAGCTCCCAGCGGATCGTCGTCTTCGTGTGGCCCTCAGGCAGCGGCAGGTTCTGGCTCCCGGCGCCGATCGTGATCAGCTTGCCGATCTTGCGGTCGAACAGCTCGCTGGCCGGGAGCTCGGCTGAGGATCGCTTCCCGAACGTCTCGCCAGACATCATGAACGGGAACTCGCCACCGCCGCAACGCTCGTAGGGGCCGCGTCCGGCGTTGTCCTCCGGCTGCAGCTCGATGTGGTCGCGCTTGTAGTAGTCGACGGTCATCCACCAGGGCTTGATCACCCGCTTGCCGCAGTCCGGCGGCGGGCCCGGCTTGACCCCGCCGCCGTTGCCGCCGCACTCCTCCGGCACCGGGGAGGCGGAGTAGGAGTTGCGACGATCGACGTTCGCCTTGGTCGGGAAGCGCAGGAGCTTCGTCCCGGAGGTGAAGAACGGCTCGTTCCCCCCGACCTGGGATGCGGTCAACTTGACCGGCTTGGTGCTCTTGAACTTGACCGTCTCGCGATCGTGGGCCTTGATCGCCGGATCGCAGGGACCCGTCGACTCGTGGTCACGGACGTACTCGTAGGTCTGCACCCCCTTCACGGTCGCCTTGAAGCTCGCCTGCTTGTAGTTGAAGGCGGACGCTTCCGCGGCGAGTGCCAGCAGGGGCAGCATGGCCGCCAGCAGGGTCGCGATCGCCAACTCGGTCTTGATGCTCATCTCGTGCTCCTTTCGGGTCAACCGCGTTGGGTTGACGTCTTGATCGTCGGTGTGATCTGGGATCCGTCCGCGCGAGCGCGCCATCGGATCAGGTCGGTGTCGGCGAGGGCTATGCCTCGTCGACGGAGTGGTTGGCGAGGAAGAGGCCGCCGGGATCGAGGTTGCGCCGGACTTCGCGCAGCCGCGCCAGGGTGCGCTCGCCGTAGAGGGCCTCCGCGCCGGTCGGGTCCTCGGTGAAGTTCCCGTAGCGGCGGCCCTCGTCGAAGGCGTCGAGAGCGGCGCGAGCCTCGTCGAAGGACGCGCTCAGGACCTCGACGATCGCCGGGTCGAGCACCATGCCCACCCCGAACGTCATGTACTCGCCGCTCAGCGCGCCGAGCGCGCCGCTGCCCTCCTCGCGCCTGCCGAGCGCGCCGCCGAGGTGGCGAAGCTCGTAGGAGAGGATCGGCGAGCCCGAGCCCGGACCGACCGCCTCGACCACCCTGGCGAGCGCGTCGGCGTCGAGCCCGGCGAGCATCTGGTGGTCGCTGAATCCGGGGACCGGACCGGGCGGGTCCATGTGCAGGCCGAGCAGGTTGGGGATCGCCTGAGTCTCGAAGGTGTCCATCGTCGGGCCCAGCTCGCGCAGCGGCTCGATCAGCTCGGCTCCCCGCTCGGCCTGGCACGCCATCGTCGCCTCGACGACCACGAACGACTTGCCGCGCAGCATCTCCGGCAGCTCCGGCATCGGCGGGATCTGGAGCATCCTGCCGACCGAGGTGACCTCGTCGGGAACGGTCGCCGTCCACCGTCGCCACGCCTCGAGCACCTCGCCCGAGCGCTCGTAGGGGAAGAAGAGGGCGCCGGCGTAGACCTCGGCGATCGGCAGCAGCTCGAACTCGATCGCGGTGACCACGCCGAAGTTGCCGCCGCCGCCCCGCAGCGCCCAGAAGGCGTCGGGATCGGTCTCCTCGGTGACCTCGCGGAGATCGCCGTGCGCGCTGACCAGCTCGACCGCGGTGACGCGCTCGGCGGCGAGGCCGTGCTTACGCGCCAGCCAGCTCACCCCGCCGCCGAGCGTGTAGCCGACGACGCCGACGTCGTGGGAGGAGCCGGCGAGCGCGGCGAGCCCGTGCTCGGCCGCCGGACCGACGACCTCGCCCCAGGTGACCCCGGCGCCGACCCGAGCCGTGCGCCGCGCCGGATCGACGGCGACCTCGCGCATGCGCTCGGTCTTGATCAGCAGCGTGCCGGCGATCGAGGCGCCGTAGGCGGAGGCGTTGTGGCCGGTTCCCTGCACGGCGACCCGCAGGCCGCGGTCGCGGGCGAAGCGGACGGCTCGCGCCACATCGGCGGCGTCCGCGGGGATGGCCACTGCGGCCGGGTGCTGGTCGACGGCCAGGTTCCAGGCGGCGCGCGCCTCCTCCCAGCCTTCCTCGCCGGGGACGTGGGCCGAGCCGGAGAAGCCGGCGCGAAGCTCGTCGAGGTCGATGGTCGTCTCGGTCGTCTCGGTCGTGATGGTCATTGGGAACCTCCGGTGTCGGATCTGCGAATCGACCCGATCCTCCGAGATCCCCGTGCCCATGCCATCGAGGGAACCCCCTAACCCCGACCCCTAACTTTCCCCGACCCCCTGGATCGGTCGATTCCGGATTCACGCACCCCGGAATCGCGCGCCCGAGAGCGCGTCACCTGCGATCAACCGTCTGATCCGGGCCCGTGAGCGCCCCTTCGAGCTGGCGCCGGCCGCTGATGTCGAGCTTGCGGTAGGTGTTGGAGAGGTGGACCTCGACCGTCTTCGGGGTCACGAACAGGGCCTGGGCGATCTCCTTGTTCGTCTTGCCGGCGGCGGCGAGGTCGGCGACGCGGCGCTCTGAGGCCGTCAGCGACTCGGGGCCGCTGAGCGCGCTGGAGCGGGGACGGGCGCCGCTGGCGTGAAGCTCGGTCCTGACCTCGGCGGCGAGGGTGGCGGCGCCGCAGGCCTCGGCCAGCTCGTAAGCGCGTCGCAAAGGTTCGCGGGCGTCGGCGGGACGGCGATCACGGCGGATCGCGGCGCCCAGCGCGGCGAGGGCTCGGGCGTGCTCGAGCCGTAGCGGGGAACGCGCGAGCAGCTCCACGGCACGCTCGAGGTCGTCGATGCCGCGCGTTCCGCGTGCTTCACCGAGGCGCAGCAGCGTCCGGCCGACCGTCCCCGGCGCTCCCCAGCGCTCGGCCAGCTCCAGATCCTCGAGCATGATCCGCTCTGCCTCCTCCGGGCGGCCGAGCCGCAGCAGCGCCTCGGCCTGCAGGCGGCGACCCGGGGTCAGCGCCGGGTTGACCCGCCAATCGCAGTCCTCGACGTGAGCATGGGCGGCCTGCAGCGCCTCCTCGTTCGCCCCGCGCGCGAGCATCAGCTCGATCTCGGCCACCCGCCAGAGCAGGGCGCTGTCGGCGCTGCCCTGCGGGCGCGTCCCGATGGTGCTCAGCGCTTCCTCGGCCTCCTCCAGGCGCCCCTGCGCGAGCAGCGTCGAGGCGAGCAGCCCGTGCGCGTACTCGAGGGTCGCCCCGCCGCCCAGCAGGGTGATCTGCTCGATCCCGGCGCGCAGCGACGTCTCGGCGTCGGCGAGCTCGCCGTGAAGGAGCTCGGTGAAGCCGCGCCAGAGCTGGACGCTCATCACGCCGAAGAGCGACCCTTGGGAGTGGGAGCGAGCGATCGCCCGGTCCCAGAGCTCCATCGCCTCGGGGCGCTCCGCTGCGACCAGCACCACGTTGGCGACGATCCAGGTGAGGCCCGTGTCGACCTCCATCTGCGCCGCCAGATCGATCGCTCGGGCGGCCAGGTCCGAGCACTCCGCGGCGGAGCCGCCCCGGTAGAGCCAGTCGTAGGAGGCCGCAGCAGCGAGCACGCAGTCCCCCGGCAGCGGCTCTGCGGGTAGCTCACGCAGGCGCTCGAAGCGTGTCGAGGCGTCGCGGACCTGGGCCCCGAAGTAGACCGAGATCAACTCGACCGACTCGACGATCGGGGCCAGCAGCGGGACCTGCTCGGCCAACTCGGCGCGCGCCGCCGCGCTGAAGTCGGCGCTGCGCTGCACCTCCCCGAGGAAGAGCAGGACGCGACCGAGCGCGTAGGCGGCGACGACCCGCAGCTCGGAGATGGCGAGCTCCTCGTAGGCGCGTTCGAGATGCTCGACCGCGTGCGGCCCCCCGGTCCCCACCTCGGCCATCCCCAGCTCCAGCAGCACGTCCGGCAGCCGCTCCGCGGGAACCGGCTCGTCGAGCATCCGGGTCAGGTAGGTGACGCTGCTGTCGATCGCGCCGCTCGCGGCCGCGACCTTGGCGGCCCGGTCGAGAACCTCGATCGACCACTCCTCCCCCACCGGAGGCGCGGCGAGGAGCTGCGCGGCGATCCGCTCGGGGGTGGCGCCACGCTCGTGCATGAGCCGGGCGGCGCGCGAGTGGGTGAGCTGCCGCTCTCCCGCGGGGACGGACTCGACGATCGCGGCGCGGACCAAGGGGTGGATGAAGGCGAGCTCGACCTCGGGAGCGAGGACACCTGTGCGGGCGAGGGCGCCGGTCGACTCGGCGACCTGGATCTCGGAGAGCCCGGTGAGGGCGGCGACGTCGGTGATGTGCGTGCCGTCGCCGAGTGTCGCGATCGCCCGCGCCACCTCCATCGCCTCGGCGGGCAGGCCCCGCAGCCGAGCGTCGACGGAGCGGGCTACCGCTCGCGGCCCGACGTCGGCGATCGCGTCGACGTCGCCGGCCGTCGGCGAGCGGCCCTCGCGGACGAGCGCCGTCAGGGTCTGCTCGAGCAGCAGCGGGTTGCCGCCGCAGGCGCGCTCGCAGGCGCGCGCGAACGCCTCGTCGCCGGACCGCTCGAAGCTGCGCTCGACCAGCTCGTCGACGCCCGCGGCCGAGAGCGGGCCGGGCGTGATCGCGACGCCGCCCGGAGCGGCGACGATCCCGCCGATCAGCGCCGGATCGACGCCCGGCTCGTTGCTGCGCCGGGCGACGAGGACTCCGATCCTGGTGCCCTCCAGGCGGTTGGTCAGGTAGGCGAGGAAGCGCAGCGACGGCCGGTCGCACCAGTGCAGGTCATCGACGACGAGTAGCAACGGCTCCTCGCCGGCCAGGTTGAGGACCGTCCAGAAGAGGCCGTGCAGAACCGAGAACGAGACGTTGCCGGCGGGTGCGACGTCGTCGGGGCTGGCGGCGGCGTCGAAGAGGCCGCGGGCGGGAGCCGCCGCGTCGACGAACACCGAGTCGGCGCCCGCCGCCGCGATCGCCCCCTCCAGAAGCTGGCGAACGACCCCGAACGCGAAGTCGATCTCCAGCTCGCTGCCACGCGCTCCGTGGACCGCGAAGCCGCGCTCAAGCGCCTCCCCCCTGATCTCGCGCAGCAGAGCGCTCTTGCCGATCCCGGCGGGCGCCTCGACCGAGATCGCCACCCCGTCCCCCAGCTCGATCCGCTCCAGCGCCGCGGCAGCGGTCCGCAACTCGGATTCACGCTCGATCAACGATCCCGGCGGAGCTGACACCGGCGCAGGATATTCGCCTGCCGCCGTCGCGGGCGGCGTTTCCCTCGGTGGGCCGCACCGGTGAAAGCAGAAAGCGTCTCGGACTCCCGGGAGGCACTCAACCCTCGGAATACGCCCGCCCTGAGCACATTCGTCGGTCCCAGCCTCAAGC
>CAZXKG010000128.1:1583-7056 GCA_964641695.1 uncultured Conexibacter sp. | reverse complement strand
GCTCGACCTCGACCGTGAAGTCGACGTGGCCCGGCGTGTCGATGATGTTGATCCGGTGACCGTTCCACTCGCAGGCGGTGGCGGCTGACGTGATCGTGATGCCGCGCTCCTGCTCCTGCTCCATCCAGTCCATCACCGCGGCGCCGTCATGGACCTCGCCGATCTTGTGCGTGCGACCGGTGTAGTAGAGGATGCGCTCGGTCGTCGTCGTCTTGCCCGCGTCGATGTGGGCCATGATCCCGATGTTCCGGGTCTTGTCGAGGGGGAAGTTGCGTGGCATGAGGTCTAAGGTGTCCTGATCGGTGTAGCTTTGGCTGTGGGCGGAGGAAACGGTGGGATTCGGGCACAAAAAAAGCCCTTGCGGGCCAGACGTCCACGTTGCGACGAGGTGCCCGGAAGTTGCCTATGTGTTCCCGTTCTCCATGGCCTTGAGCCCGCCCGCCCAGCCAGTGACCAGACACGCAAGCGACGCGGGATGTTAGCAGAGGCATGAGCCCGTTCAAGAGACCCCAGAAGCCGGATGAGCAGGAAGCCGCGAAGGATCGTTCCCGGGACGGGAAGGACGCCCCCCGGTCGGCCGCAAAGCGGGAGCCCAAGCCGTCGCAGGGTGCCGAGGGTCGTCGCCGCGACGGTCAGCGCAAGCTGCAGGCAGCGCTCGATCGGGTCGACGAGCCGAGGGATCCGGGGAAGGACGAAGCGCGCGGGAAGCGCGCGGCGGGGAAGTCCCGGCGGGCCGAGCGCGAGCGCCCGCGGGACGGATCGAAGACGTCCCCCGGGAGGACTCGGGAGCGTGTGGATCCGGAGCCCCGGCGCTCGGGATCGAAGGCGCGGAAACGCAAGCGACGCTCGCGGGGCGACGCCCCGAGCCTGAAGCAGCGTGCTCGCGCCGGGGCGCGGCGCGCTCGGGTCGGTGCCGTCCGGCTGCTGGTCGCGCTGGCCACGGTCCTGGCCGCGGGAGCCGCGCTGCTCTTCGCCGGCCTCGGGCGCCTCCTGGCGCTGGTCCTTCGCGTCTGGCTCGTCGCCCGACCGCCCGCTCGTGCGATCGCGAACCGCGGGCGCCGGGCGGTCAACGCCGCCTCGCGACTGGTGACCCCGAAGCGGATCCTCGTGCTGGTCGTCGCCGGGGCCGCGATCCTGCTGGCGCTCTCGCAGTGGGTGGACTACCGGAGCGTCTCGATCGGCGCCGACGCCTACACCGGGCTCGAGGCGATCGCGCCGCCGCCCGAGGTCGAGCGTGCCGAGGCCGGCTCTCCACACGCCTACGTCTTCGTCCCGATCGGGGCTCTCTGCCTGGGGCTCCTCGTCCTGGCGCTGCGGGGACGGCCGACCGCGGCTCGGTTGATCGCCGTGGCGGGCGCCGGAGCGGTCCTCGTCGCCCTGATCGTGGATCGGGCTGCGGGGCTCGACGTGACCGAGGCGAGCATGTCCTTCGAAGGTGTCGAGGCGAAGCTGATCGGTGGCTTCTACGCGCAGATCGCCTCCGGCCTCGTGCTGACGGCCTCCTCCCTACTCCTCTTCGGCGTGCTGCGCGCCGAGGCGCCCACTCGCTCGCCCCGGACCGAGGCCCGATCCGCGCAGGAGCGGACGAGCCGCGATCGGCGCCGGGTGCGGAGCGCGGAAGCATGAGCCGCCTGCCCCGCTTCGAGCTGGCGATCCCGTTCGTGATCGTGTTCGCGGCCGTCTGCCTGACGGCGGCGGAGTTCCTGCCGATGTTCTCGCTCGTGCCCGCCGGCGGCGAGAGCCTCGGCGATCAGACCGGCGGCGACCGTCACAGCTACGCGATGGCGCTCCTGGCGCTGGGGATCGTTCTCACGAGCCTGCTCGCCGTCTTCGGCGGTCAGCGCCCAGCAGCGATCGCCGCGGCCGGCCTGGCAGTGGCGGCGCTGATGATCTTCCTCGCCTTCGACCTTCCCGACGCCGGCAAGATCGGCGACCTGGAGGACGAGATCATCGGCCTGGCGACCGCCGAGGCAACCCCGGGAGCCGGCTTCTGGCTGACGGCGATCTCGACGGTCATCCTCAGCCTCGCGACGATCGCCCTGGCGACCCTGACCCCGGAGCAGCTACGGGAGATCGGCGACCGCATCCTCGCCCGGAGAAGGAGGGACCAGGACGACGACGCGGGCAAGGACCGCAAGCGGAACCGGAGTCCGAAGAAGAACGACTCCGCCGCCGAAGGACCGTGAAGCGCAGGGGGGCGCTCGCCAAAGACCACGCTTTGCGACATCGCCTTCGACTATCGAAGGGGATGTCGCAAAGCGCCGAGCAAACGCGTCCCAGGCCTCGGCGCTGACGAGGTCGGGAAGTTGGTGGGCGAGGACGCAGGAGGCGAAGCGGCCAAGCAAGAACGGCGAGGCTCAGGCGCGCTGATCAAGACCGCACAAGGCGAAGCGGCCCAATCGCGGGTCGTTGGGGCCGTGAGCCGCGGAGGACGCCGAGCAGCGCGTCCTGAGTCCGCCGTTACCAGCGGTAGTGGGCGAAGGCTTTGTTTGCCTGCGCCATGCGGTAGATGTCGTCCTTGCGCTTGTAGGCGCCGCCCTGCTGGGAGCTGGCGTCCATGATCTCGCGAGCGAGGCGCTCTGACATCGACTTCTCGTTGCGTTCGCGGGCGTAGTTGACGAGCCAGCGGACCGCCAGGGTGCGGGCGCGGCGCTGGGGTACCTCGACGGGCACCTGGTAGGTGGCGCCACCGACGCGGCGGGAGCGGACCTCGAGTACCGGGGTGAGCTCGTTGACGGCGTCGTCCAGAACTTCCGTCGGGTTCTTGCCGCTGCGCTCGCCGACGACGGCGAGGGCGTCGTAGACGATCCGTTCGGCGGTCGACTTCTTGCCGTCCAGCATGACCTTGTTGATGATCTGCTGGACCAGGCGACTCCGGTAACGGGAGTCGGGCGCGGGGATACGGATTGCGGCGCGATTACGTCTCATGAGCGGTGGCCGAGCCTCAGGAGGCCTTGACGCCGTACTGGGAACGCGACTGCTTGCGCTCGGCGACGCCGGAGGCGTCGAGCGTGCCGCGGACGACCTTGTAGCGGACGCCAGGAAGATCCTTGACGCGGCCGCCGCGGACGAGCACGACGGAGTGCTCCTGCAGGTTGTGACCCTCACCCGGGATGTAGGCGGTGACCTCCATCGAGTTGGTCAGCCGGACGCGGGCGACCTTGCGAAGCGCCGAGTTGGGCTTCTTCGGGGTGGCGGTGTAGACGCGGGTGCATACTCCGCGACGCTGCGGCGCGGCGATACGGGCCTTCCGTCCCTGTCCGGATTTGAGGCCCGGAGTGGAGACCTTCTTGCGCGGCGTCTTGCGCCCCTTGCGAATGAGCTGGTTGGTGGTCGGCACGGCGCGGAATGGTAGCGATACGCGGCCCGCGACGCCGCGGGCCAATATCCTCGCCGACGGTGAGCCTCCGAAAAGACCCCGACCGCCCCCTGCTCGCAGTCGATGTCGACGGCGTGATCAGCCTCTTCGGCTGGGAGGGACCCCCGCGCGAGGCGCCGTGCACCTTCCACCTGATCGACGGCATGGCGCACTGCATCGCCTTCGACGTCGGCGATCGCCTGCGCCGCCTCGCCGAGCACTACGAGCTCGCCTGGGCGACCGGCTGGGAGGATCGCGCGAACGACCATCTGCTGCACCTGCTCGGGATCGAGGAGCTGCCGGTGATCCGCTTCGGCAGGTACGCCAAGTTCGGCAGCGCCCACTGGAAGATCGACCCGATCACCGCTTACGCGACCGGGCGGCCGCTGGCCTGGGTCGACGACAACATCGACGAGGAGTGCGAGTTGTGGGCGCGGAGGCGGTCTGAGCCGACCCTCCTGGTCCGCACCGATCCTGCGCGCGGGCTGGAGGACGGGGACGTCAGCGAGCTGATCGAGTGGGCTACGAATGATCCCTGGACCTCGCGAGTAGACTCGTAGGGAGTTCATGGACGAGGGCCTGCAGATGCTAATCCTCATGGGCGTGATCCTGAAGATCCCGGTCGGCTTCGCCTGCTGGCTCGTCTGGTATGCGATGCGTCAGGAGCCGGATCCGGTCGAGGGCGCCGAGGATGAGGGGCCCGGCCGCAAGCACTACCGCCGTGAGCCCAAGCCCAAGTTCCCGCGTGGCCCTCGCCGCGGTCCCCATGCGCCCGATTCGCTCCCGCTCCCGTGCCCGGAGAACGAGGAGGGCCTACGGGTGAGCAGACGCGGCCCTCTGCCGGTCCCCACGGGCTCCGGGTCCGCGCACGAGCATCGCTGAGCGACAGCCCTCCCGCCCGGGTGGGGATCGTCGCCGGCTTCTCTCCGCCACGGTGGGAATCCGGGCCAGCTTCTCTCCGCCTCGCGGTCGGGGTCATCGCCGGCTTCTCCCGCCCAGTCGGGATCGCCGTCGGCTTCTCCGCCACGGAGTGGGGTCATCGCCGGCCCCCCGCCCAGGCGGGAGGCCGTCGGCTGAGCTGAACGGCCCGAGAACGAGCGAGGGCGGCCCCGTGGACCGCCCTCGCTCGGTAGTTCTTCTCGCGTTGAGCCGCGCGGGCTACTCGTCGGCCTTGGCCGGCTCGGGCTCCGCGCCCGCCTCGCCGGTGCCGTTCTCGGAGGCTCCGGCCGTCTCGAGATCGGTGGCGAGCTCCTCGAGCTCCTCGGCGAACGTGGCGCCGAAGCCCTCGACGTCGGCTCCCTGCGGACCCTCGACCTCGTCGGCGAGACCGAGCTCCGCGGCGAGGGAGTCGTCGTCGATCCCCTCGTCGGGACGCTGCGGCGGCTCGACCGGGTCGATCTCGATCGTCCGGTAGCGACGTAGGCCGGTCGCCGCCGGGATCAGCTTGCCGATGATCACGTTCTCCTTGAGGCCGACCAGGCGATCGCGCTTGCCCTCGAGGGCGGCGTCGGTGAGAACCTTGGTCGTCTCCTGGAAGGAGGCGGCGCTGAGGAACGACTCGGTCGCCAGCGACGCCTTGGTGATCCCGAGGATGACCTCCTCGCCCTTGGCGGGAATGCCGCCGGCGGCCTTGACGCCCTTGTTGATCGCCTGCAGTCGCAGACGGTCCTCGAGCTGGCCGGGCAGGAGGTCGGTGGAGCCCTTCGACTCGATCTGCATCCTGCGCAGCATCTGGCGCACGATCAGCTCGATGTGCTTGTCGTTGATATCCACGCCCTGCGCCTTGTAGACGCGCTGGACCTCGGCGACCAGGTAGCCCTCGGTCTCAGGGCGGCCCTTGATCTTGAGCAGCTCCTTCGGATCCAGCGAGCCCTCGTTGAGCTGGGTACCGCGCTCGACGCGATCGCCGTGGGCGACGTTGAGCACCGTCCGCGGCGGGAACGCGTAGGCGTGATCCTCACCTTCGGAGTCGGTGATCACGACCCGCTTACCCTTGTCGGTCTCCTCGACCTGGACCTTGCCGCCCTCCTCGGCGAGCTGCGCCAGACCCTTCGGACGCCTCGCCTCGAACAGCTCGACGACGCGCGGCAGACCCTGGGTGATGTCCAGACCCGC
>CAZXKG010000128.1:0-1573 GCA_964641695.1 uncultured Conexibacter sp. | reverse complement strand
TTGCCCGCGACGCCGCCGGTGTGGAAGGTGCGCATCGTCAGCTGGGTCCCCGGCTCGCCGATCGACTGCGCGGCGATGATCCCGACCGCGTCGCCGATCTCGGCGTCGACGCCGGTCGCCATCGAGCGGCCGTAGCACGCCTGGCAGACCCCGGCCTCGAGCTCGCACTTGAGCGGCGAACGCACCGGCACGGTCGCGGACTCGTCGCCCTCGAACGCCTCGGCGAGCTCGGCGAACTCGACCTTGTCGATGATCTGGTTGCGCTTGAGCAGCTCGCGACCGCGCTTGGTCTCGAACTTCTTCGACGCCTTGCGGCCGAGCAGGTTCTCGTTCGGCTCGCCGTCCTGGTAGACCGGCATGTCGATCGAGTCCTTGGTCTTGCAGTCCTCGGAGTTGACGATCACGTCCTGCGCCACGTCGACCAGGCGCCGGGTCAGGTACCCGGAGTCGGCCGTACGCAGAGCGGTGTCCGCCAGGCCCTTGCGGGCGCCGTGGGTGGAGATGAAGTACTCGAGAACCGAGAGCCCCTCCATGAAGTTGGACTTGATCGGCCGCTCGATGATCTCGCCCTTCGGGTTGGCCATCAGGCCTCGCATCCCGGCCAGCTGGCGGATCTGCTTGAACGACCCACGAGCTCCGGAGTTGGCCATCATGAAGATCGGGTTCAGCTCCTCGAGGTTCCGCTCCATGGCGCCCGCGACCTCGTCGGTGGCGCGGTTCCACAGGTCGGTGACCGAGTCCTTCCGCTCCTCGGCGGTGATCCAGCCTTCCTCGTACTGGTTGACGATCCCGGCGGCCTCCTGCTCGTAGCGCTCGAGGATCTCCTCCTTGTCGGGAGGCGAGATCACGTCGTTCTTGGAGACCGTGATGCCGGCCTGCGTCGCGAAGTGGAAGCCGAGCTCCTTGAACGCGTCGAGAACCAGGGAGACCGCCGAGGCGCCGTAGGCCTCGACCAGGTCGGCGACCATGCTGTTGACGTCGCGCTTCTTCAGCGACTGGTTGACGAACACGAACTTCTCGGGGTCGTACTCGTCCTCGAGTGCGTCCGCCAGTGCCCGCTCGATCCGATCGTTGAAGATGATCCGTCCGACGGTGGTCAGGAAGTGCTCGTGGTCCGGGCGCCGGTACTCGGCGTGGTCGTGCAGCTTCACCAGCCCGTTCTCGAAGGCGAGCTCCGCCTCCTGGGCCGAGCGGAACGAACGTGGCCGGGGACCGTGCTTCTTCTCGTCCCAGTCGCCCGCGCGCAGCGTCTCCGCCAGCTCCGTCAGCTCGTCGGCACTCGTACCGTAGGTCAGGAAGTAGATGCCGAGCACCATGTCCTGGGTCGGAGTCGCCAGCGGCGATCCGTGCGCCGGGCTGAGGATGTTGTTGGCCGAGAGCATCAGGATCCGCGCCTCCGCCTGCGCCTCGGCGCTGAGCGGGACGTGGACGGCCATCTGGTCGCCGTCGAAGTCGGCGTTGAACGCCGAGCAGACGAGCGGGTGGACCTGGATCGCCTTGCCCTCGACCAGCACCGGCTCGAAGGCCTGGATGCCGAGGCGGTGGAGCGTGGGCGCGCGGTTGAGTAGCACCG
>CAZXKG010000127.1:2119-7149 GCA_964641695.1 uncultured Conexibacter sp. | reverse complement strand
ACCCGCGGGCCGGCATCAGGTTCGCGATGAAGACCTGCTTCTCCGGATCCTTGGGGGCCATCACGTAGGCGCCCGGGGAACGGACGAGCTGGGTGACGACGACGCGCTCGGTGCCGTTGATGATGAAGGTGCCGCGACCGGTCATCCACGGGAAGTCGCCCATGAAGACGGTCTGCTCACGGATCTCACCCGTCTCCCGGTTCTGGAACGCGACCTCGACGTTCAGGGGACGGGAGTAGGTGATGTCCTTCTCGCGACACTCGGCGATCGTGTTCTGCGGATCCTCGAAGCGGAACTCACCGAAGACGATGCCGAGGTTGCCGGTGTAATCGGTGATCGGCGAGACGTCGTCGATCGTTTCACGGAGCATTCCGTGCTTGGTATCCGTGAGCCGCTCGAAGGAGCGGCGCTGGATATCGATCAGGTTCGGTACGTCGAGAGGGGTGTCGAGACGCGAGAAAGTCCTACGGGCAGCAGCGTGGGAAGGGGCCAACTTGGGCGACTCCTCAGGAGGTCTTGGGATGGTCGACGGGCGCGCTTAAGTTGCGGGCAGGCAGCGACGTTGCCCGCAGCGCGACAAGTCAATATAACAAACGGCTGCGTCCACCCTCTGGTGGCCGCAGAAAAGGGGGAGCGCCGACGGGCTCAGAGGCGGAGATTCACCCGCACAGGGCTTCTTTCCACCTCTGAGTCCGGTGAGGCTCCGCGACGGCGCGAGAGGCGCGCTACTTGAGCTCGACCGAGCCGCCGGCCTCTTCGATCTCGGCCTTGAGCTTGTCGGCTTCCTCGCGCTCGACGCCTTCCTTGACCGCGCCGGGAGCGCCGTCCACGACCGCCTTCGCTTCCTTCAGGCCGAGGCCCGTGGCAGCGCGAACGGCCTTGATCACCTGGATCTTCTTGTCGCCGGCATCGGTGAGGATGACGTCGACCGTGCTGCTCTCCTCGGCAGCACCACCCTCGTCACCGCCGCCGGCAGCGGCGGCGGGCGCGGCGGCGGCGACAGCAGTCGCCGAGACGCCGAACTCCTCCTCGAGCGCCTTGATCCGCTCGGAGAGCTCGAGCACGGAGATGCCCTTGAGCTCCTCGATCCACTTCTCGGTAGTCAACGCGTCAGCCATCAGTCCTCCTTCTCGTCCCCGGACTCGGCGTCGGCATCGTCGCCGCTCGCCTCCGGAGCCTGTTCAGTTTCTTCGTCTCCGGACTCGTCCGAGTCGCCCGACTCGTCCTCGTCCCCGGAATCCTTGGTGTCCTCAGCAGCCTCAGCCTCTGGAGCCTCCGCCTCGGCGACCTCAGGCTCGGGGGCCTCGTCCTCCGAGGCCTCCGACTCCGCGGCCTCTGCCTCGGGCGTCTCGGCCTCGGGGGCCGGCTCGTCCCCGCCAGACCCTTCGGCCTCGACGTCATCGGCGGGAGCGTCGTCCGCCGGCTTGGCCTCCTCGGCAGGAGCGGCGTCGCCACCGACCAGACCCTTCTCGGCGACCTGACCGAGCTGGGTCGCGAGGCCCGCGATCAGCTGATTCAGGGTCCGAACCACGCCGGTGAGCGGCGTGGCGGCGAGGCCGACGAGCTGCCCGCGCAGAACGTCCACGCCGGGCAGACGCGAGATCGCCTTGAACTGGTCGGGGTCGAGCGCGGAGCCGTCCATCAGCCCGCCCTTGAAGACGAGGATCTCGTTCGCCTTGATGAAGTCGGACACGGTCTTGGCGGCGACCACGGGATCGCCCTTCACGTAGGTGGGGGCGGTCGGGCCGACCAGGTGCTCGTCCAGCTCGGTGGCGCCGACTTCGCCGGTCGCACGCTTGGCTAGGCGGTTCTTGACCACGTTGAACGACGCGTCGGCCTCACGCAGCTTGGTGCGCAGCTCGGCGGCCTGCGGCACCGAGATGCCTCGGTAGTCGACGGCGAACACCGCCTTCGACCCCTTCAACTCGGCGCTGATCTCCTCGATCGCCGCTGCCTTCTCGTCTTTGTTCATCTGATCTCGGTCCTTGATCGCGGTGGATCGTTCTCAAGTCTGGTGCCCCGAACGCGAAGAGCCCGCACTCAGGCGGGCTCGAACGATGTCGTCGGGCTCCACCTGCGTCGGCCACGTCTCGCGGACGGTTACGGGGCTATCGGCCCCGCCGACGGTCTTCGGCTTCGGGACGCGGCAGTGTAGGGGATCGGCCGCGACTACGCCGCCGCGGCCGCGGCCGCGGTGCTCGCCGACTCCTCGGCGGTGCCCAGGATCTCCGTGTCCCGCGTCCGGGAGGAGTCGACCCTGATGCCGGGGCCCATCGTCGTCGTCAAGGTGACGCTGATGATGTAGCGGCCCTTGGCGGCGGCGGGCTTGGCCCGGTTGATCTCCTCGATCACGGCGGCGTAGTTCTCGAGCAGGGCCTGCTCGTCGAAGCTCGCCTTGCCGATCGAGAGGTGGACGATCGCCTGACGGTCGGTCCGGTACTCGATCTTGCCCGACTTGAGCTCGCCGACGGCCTTGCTGACGTCGTCGGTGACGGTGCCGACCTTGGGGTTCGGCATCTTCCCCTGCGGGCCGAGCACGCGGCCGAGGCGACCGACCTTGGGCATCTGGTCGGGCGTGGCGATGACGATGTCGAAGTCGGTCCAGCCGGCCTCGACCCGTTCGGCGAGGTCGTCGGAGCCGACGAACTCGGCTCCCGCCTCGGTCGCCTCACGGGCCTTGTCGCCCTCGGCGAAGACGGCGATCGTGACGTCGCGGCCGGCGCCGTTGGGCAGCGCCAGGGTGCCGCGAAGCTGCTCGTCGGCGTGGCGGACGTTGACACCGAGGCGGATGTGGATCTCGACGGTCTCGTCGAAGCGGGCGCTCGCCGTCTGCTTGAGCAGTCGGATCGCCTCAGCCGGCTCGTAGTGGTGTGTGCGGTCGATCCGCTCGCGGGCTGCGCGGAACCGCTTTCCTCGCTTCTCGGCCATCAGAGTCCCTCCACGTCGACGCCCATCGACCGGGCTGTCCCGGCGATGATCCTGGAGGCGGCGTCGAGGTCGTTCGCGTTCAAGTCCGGCATCTTCTTCTCGGCGATCGCGCGGACCTGCTCCGCGGAGATCTTGCCGACCTTGTCGGTGTGTGGCACGCCGGATCCCTTCTTGATCCCGATCGCTTCCTTGATCAGGACGGCGGCCGGCGGCGTCTTGGTGATGAAGTCGAAGCTGCGGTCCTCGTAGACCGTGATCTCGACCGGGATGATCGTTCCGGAGTCCTGCTGCGTCTGCGCGTTGAACGCCTTGCAGAAGTCCATGATGTTGACCCCGTGCTGGCCGAGCGCAGGGCCCACCGGGGGGGCCGGGTTGGCCGCTCCCGCAGGGATCTGCAGCTTGATCAGCGTCATGACCTTCTTAGCCATCTAGATCGTCCTTTCGAGGTTCTGAGGGTCGCCATGACCAAGCAGGTCGAGGACACGAGGAGCGAAGCGACCCGAGCCCCTGGCGTTGGGGTCGTGAGCCGACGAGGACGAGGAGATGCGCAGCCTCATGGAGCTCCTCAGACCTTCTTGACCTGGTCGTAGCCGACTTCGACCGGGGTCTCGCGACCGAAGATCGAGACCAGGACCTTGAGCTTCGCCGCGTCGTCGTTGATCTCGGCGATCTCGCCGGAGAAGTCGGACAGCGGGCCGGAGATGACCTTGACGGTCTCCCCGATCTCGTACTGGGCGCGGGGCTTGGCGCGTTCGGCCGACGGTCCGCCGCTGGTCGCGGCGGCTGCCGCCGCTGCTCCGGGGGTCTCGGTGTGGAGGAGGTTGTCCACCTCGCTCTGCGAGAGCGGGAGCGGCTTGTTGCGGGAGCCGACGAACCCGGTAACGCCCGGGGTGTTCTTGACCAGGCCCCAGGCCTCGTCGGTCATCTCCATCTGCACGAGCACGTACCCGGGCATCGTCCGCTTCTCGACCGAGACCTTCTTGCCGTCCTTGATCTCGGTGACCTCTTCGGTGGGCACGTGGATCTGGCGGACCTTGCGGCCCTGCCCCATCGTCTGGACACGGTGCTCCAGGTTGTTCTTGACCTTGTTCTCGTGACCGGAGTAAGTGTTGATCACGTACCAGCGAAACATGAGTTGAAAGCTCTTTCTTTCGGTTCTTTCCGAGGATCGCCGTTCAGATGATCAGGTCGACGAGGCGGCTGAAAACAGCGTCGAGGGCGCCGAGATAGGCGGCTGCCACAGCGACGAAGAGGATCGTGACGGCTGACGCCTGGACCAGGGTGTCGCGGTCGGGCCATTGGACCTTGCGCAGCTCGGCGACGACCGAGGCGAGGAAGCCCATGACGGCGCCGCGCTCCTTCTCGGCGGTCGGCTCCCTCGGGGCACGGCGCTCGGCCTGCTCCTTGACGCGCTTGGCCTCCTCCCGCGTCTGGCGACGCTGCTCGCGGCGGCTGACCCGGGCGGGCGCTGGGGCCTCGAGAGAGGTGGCTGAACCGTCGATCTCACCGTCGATGCGGTCAGCCTGGTCGGCCCCCTGCTCGATCGCGATCTCGGCCTCGAGGACGTCGGCAGACTCCGGCACCTGGGTGTCGTGCTGGGCCCTCGACTCGGCATCGCGCTCGGCCGCGTCCGCGCCGTCCTGCCGGGCGGCGCGACGCTTGGCGGCTTCCGCCTTTCGTTGTGCGCGGCTCTTGGCCATCGCTCGCTAACGGGTCTCCTTGTGGGGCTGGTGCTGTCCGCACCAGCGGCAGTACTTGCGCATCTCGATCCGGTCCGGAGTGTTCCGGCGCGACTTGTTGGTCTGATAGTTGCGCCGCTTGCACTCCTCGCAGGCGAGGGTCACAGCGATGCGTACGTCTCCACGTGCCATTGCAGTCCAGACAGTTCGGGGGTGAGCTCTGCTCGTTCGGTTGGGCGTCTCGCGACTCCCTCGTTCCGGCTGGACCGTACCGTTCCGGCTCCCGATCGGGGCCGTCGAGGCTGGAGGCTTGCTCCCAGTCCCCGGCGCGAGGTCGGCCAAGGATAGCGCCTGACGGGCCCGGAGCGTCCTGAGCGGAGTCCTCGTCCTCTCACGACCAGCCGGGGGTCGCTTCGACTCCTG
>CAZXKG010000127.1:0-2019 GCA_964641695.1 uncultured Conexibacter sp. | reverse complement strand
CTCGTCCTCTCACGACCAGCCGGGGGTCGCTTCGACTCCTGCGTCCGCCGCTCAGGACGCTCCGGGCCGCGTCAGGGTCGATGAGGCGGAGGATCCGTCGTCGTCAGCGGGCCTCGGGTGCAGCGAGGGCTTCGTCTTGGCTGTTCGTCTCGACGCCGAGGGTGCGGGCGGTCGGGGACTTCGAGACGGTCTTCTGGTCGGGGAAGGTGCCGAGGACGCGGTCGCCGAAGTTGCTGCTGACGCCCATCCAGTAGTCCTCGTGCTTGAAGTGGTGCAGGCGGTGGCTGCGCCAGATCGAGCGGAAGAAGCGGGTCTTGGGGATGTAGGGGGTGTGGATCAGGAAGTGGCTCCACTCGTAGCGGTAGAGGCCGACGTAGTTCCACAGCAGCGAGGAGACGTAGAGGGGCCAGAAAGCGGCGCCGCTGACCAGGGAGGCGAAACCGGCGAAGAGCGGGGCGGCGGTGATCGCGATCAGGAACATCGAGGTGAGGATCTCGGGGGGATGGAGGAGGGTCCGTTCGAGCGAAGCGGGATCCTTGTGATGGCGGCGGTGGGCCTTGGCCGAGTAGAGGTCGATGCTCCGGCCTCCGATGCGCAGGGGCTTCAGGTGCAGGAGGTAGCGATGGATGCCCCACTCGACGAACGGCTGCGCCGCGAGCACGGCCGCGAGCACCAGCAAGTCGGGCCAGCCGAGGTCTCCGATGAGCAGGCGAAGAACGAGGAGAGCGGCGATCGCCACCAGCACGACCCGCCCGCTGAAGTGGCGCATGAACTCGCGCCAGCAGCTGAGGAGGCTCTTCAGATCGGTGCGGTCGGCGGTGAGGCGGTCGTCGTATGCGGGCGGGACCGTGGTCGCGCCTTCGTTCGGATGTGAATGGCTGTGGGTCGGGCTCACGCCCACGAGGCTAACAACTGGTTGGACCAGTTGCAAGGACGACGACCATGCGCGCCCGGTTTGTGGATGTCGTCCGATCGATGGCGAGATGAGATCCACGTTTTGGGGCTCACGGCCCCTTTTTGTGGATGTCGTCGAATCGACGGCGAGATGAGATCCACGTTTGGGGTCGCGCCCTCTGGGTGGTTGATCCCAGGCGAGGCGTCGTCGGGGCCATGCCCGACCGAGGCCCGGACCCGCGCGCGTCCGCGCTCAGCGACGCAGGAAGGCGCTCAGGCCACGGCCGAGGCGGTGGGCGATCCGCTTGCGGTCCTTGGCCGAGTTGATCTTCTTCACGTCGGCGCGGTTCTTCATGTTCGCGAGCTCCGCGAGGACCTTCGGGACGTTGGAGAGCCGGAGGCCGCCGATGTCGGAGCGGGCGTCGATGCCGTTGCCGCCGCCGATGTAGTTCGAGCGCGGGATCGGCCCGCGGTCTAGGTTGCGGCGCAGGTCGAAGGCGAGGCGGCGGGAGGCGGTGAAGATGTCGTCGGTCAGGCCTCCGATCTTCGTCGGGCGGATCAGGTGGAAACCGCGCACGGAACTGGAGGCGCCGTCGGCGTGGATCGAGATCGCGACGTCGGCCTTGGCACGGTTGGCGATCCGGGCTCGACGGTCGATGCAGGGGCCGACGCCGTCGTCGTCGTTGCGGGTCATCACGACCTTGGCTCCGCGCCCCTTCAGCCAGCGGCGTAGCTTCTTGGAGACGCTGAGGTTGAACGCCGACTCGGTGTAGCCGGAGTCGGTCGCCGTCCCGGCTGTGTCGCAGGCCTTCTTCTCCCCCTTGCCGATTGGGACGAGCGCGTTGATCACGCTCGGCTGCGACCAGTTGCGGCCGTTGTGGCCGGGGTCGATCGCGACGACCTTCCCGGCGAGCGGCTTCTTCGCGGCCGATGCGGGCTCTGCCGCCGCGAGGACGAGCAGGCCGATCAGGGTCGCCGCCAGGGCGAGGGCGGCGGTCGGGCGGAGGGATGCCATCGGTCCGACGATACGGATCCGGTGGGATCGAGACGGCAGCACGAAGAGCCCGGAGTGGTGTCCAGCGTCAGGACATATGTCACAGGTGATAGGTCACCGGTGAGTCGGGA
>CAZXKG010000126.1:0-7232 GCA_964641695.1 uncultured Conexibacter sp. | reverse complement strand
CGATCGCGTCCGAGTACTTCATCAGCTGCTCGTAGAGCACGTGCATGATCGCCTGGCCGGTGATGTCGGCCACGTAGTAGGTGCGGGCCTTGGAGGCGCCGCCGAAGGCGCGGGTCCCGAGCTCGCCCTTCTCGTTGCGATGGAACGTGACCCCGATGTGCTCGAGGTGCAGGAGCTCGTCGGGGGCTTCCCGACACATCACCTCGATCGCGTCCTGGTCTCCCAGGTAGTCGGAGCCCTTGACGGTGTCGAATGCGTGCGACTCCCAGGAGTCGTCGACCGCCAAGGCCGCGTTGATTCCACCCTGCGCCGCATTGGAGTGAGAGCGGATCGGGTGGACCTTGCTGATGATGCCAACGGAGACGCCAGCCTCGGCCGCGGCGAGGGCGGCGCGCTGTCCGGCTAGTCCGGCTCCGATGACCAGTACGTCATGCTCGGGCACGCGCCGCATCCTATGCCTTCATCGGACCTGATCACCATCTGAATCCCGAGTGAGAAAGTCGGTCTTCGGCGCCGCGGGGTGCGCTCGAGACCCCGTTGAGCCATGCCGGTAGGCTTGCCCGCGCGATGAGTTCGAGAGCTGAGCAGAAGCGTGCGGCCCGCGAAACGCGAGAGGCCGCCGAGGCCGTGGAGGCGAGCGCGCAGCGTCGCAAGCGACTGATCGCGATGGTCGGCGGGGCGGTCCTGCTCGCGGTGGTCGTGGTGATCGTCCTGATCGCCGCCTCCGGCGGGGATGACGAACCGGCCGGAGACACCGACATCGTGGCGATGTTCGAGGGCGTCCCCCAGAGCGGCATCGCCCTCGGCGATCCCCGGGCGCCGGTGACGATGGTCGAGTACGCGGACCTGCAGTGCCCCTTCTGCAAGGAGTTCTCGGCCAACGCCCTGCCCGACATCGTCGACGACTACGTGCGTACCGGCGATCTGCGGATCGAGCTCAACCTCCTCACCTTCATCGGCCCCGACTCCGACAAGCTGGCGCGCGCCGCCTACGCCGCGTCGGAGGACGACTCGATGTGGCAGTTCGTCGAGGCGGCCTTCGCCGAGCAGGGCGCGGAGGGTTCCGGCTACGCGACCGACGAGTTCATCGACTCGCTCGCTTCCAGCGTCGGGCTCGACGGCCCGCAGCTGCGCGAGCGGGGCGCGGGCGAAGCGGTGAGCCAGATGATCGCCGACGCCAAGCGCGCTGCCTCGGAGGCGGGGATCAGCTCCACGCCCGGCTTCCAGATCGGACCGACGAAGGGGAGCCTGCAGCCGCTCGAGGTGAGCAGCCTCGAGCCGGGCGAGTTCGCCGACGCGATCGACGAGCAGCTCGCCGCCGGAGGATGAGCGCGGTGGCGGGGGAGGGGGAGCCCCGGCGCGGACGTGCGTTGGCGAGCCCGACCGTGATCGCGGCGCTGCTGGTCCTCGCCGGCCTCGGCGTCGCCGGGTACCTCACCTACGTCCACTACGAGGACATCGCCCCGGTCTGCACGACCGGTGGCTGCGAGCGCGTCCAGGCCTCCGAGTACTCGGAGCTCGCCGGCATCCCGGTCGCCCTGCTCGGGCTGATCGGCTACGTGCTGATCGGGGCGTCCCTCTTCCTCCGCGGCGACCTCGGCCGGGTCACCACCTTCTTCCTCACCCTCGTCGGCTTCCTCTTCAGCCTCTACCTGACCTACCTGGAGCTGTTCGTGATCGACGCGATCTGCCAGTGGTGCGTGGCCAGCGCCGTCCTGATGACGGCCTTGTTCGCGGTCGCGACCTGGCGCCTGCTCAGATAGGAGCCGAGCCTGTGCTGGTCAACTGCATCTCGAGGCTCCTAGCTGGTCGGCTGGTGAACAACGAAGCAGACCCCAGAGCCTCACGGCGGCGTTGGATCGGATCGATGAATGGGTCGACCTGCCGTCGACGCCCGACCGAGTCGCGGTCTGAGCCGGGCTACTGGGCGGCCTGCCGCAGCGCCCGTCCCACCTGCTCGAGGGTGACCATCCCCGCCAGCCGTCCTTCCGGATCGACCGCGGGCAGGGCGCCGAGGCGGCGCAGCTCGACGTTGGAGACCAGCGCCTCGAGCGAGGAGTCGATCGGGATCTGCTGGCTGGCGGCGTTGGCGGTCTCCAGCGTGTCGGCGACCGTCAGAGCGGCACGGCCGGCCTCCTCGACCGAGTCGGCGGCGCCGCGGTTGATCACGCCGAGGAACCGGTGCTGGGAGTCGACGACGGGGAACCACGGCCAGCGGTAGCGCAGGAAGTACTCGTCCAGGGCTCGCTCGATCGTCGTGTCGGCGGGGATCGCGACCGGATCGGCGTCCATCACGTCGGCGACGCGCGTGTCGCCGAGGCGGCTGGTCAGAGCGCTCCGCGCCGCGGTCGCCCGCGCCGAGGAGCCCAGCATCCATCCGATCAGCGCGAGCCAGACGCCGGCGATCAGGGCACCGGTCAAGGCCAGGACGATCCCGATCGCGATGAAGACGAAGGAGAAGCCCTGACCGACCCGGGCAGCGATCAGGTTGGAGCGCTCCCGGTTCTTGGTCACCTTCCAGACCAGCGCCCTCAGGATCCGGCCACCGTCGAGCGGGAAGGCGGGGATCAGGTTGAAGACGAGGATGATCGCGTTGATGTTCCCCAGCCAGGCGAGTACCGCGACTCCGGCGGAGATCTGCGCGGCGGAGTCGAACGTCGCCCCCTCGAGGAAGGATCCGCCGTCGATCGCGGCGCCGACCGCGAGGCAGACGACGGTGATCGCGAACGTCACCGCGGGGCCGGCGGCGGCGATCCGGAACTCCGCCCCGGCCGAGTCGGGGTCGCGATCGAGGGCGGCGACCCCACCGAACATCCAGAGGGTGATCTGGGAGATGCCGATTCCGTTGCGGAGCGCGACGAACGCGTGCCCGAGCTCGTGCAGGAGGATCGAGGCGAAGAAGCCGAGCGCGCTGATCACCGCCAGCAGGTAAGGACCGGTCGAGTCCTGCTCGCTGCCGAGCAGATCCCGGTAGTAGCCGGAGAGCAGCCAGATGATCAGGAAGAGGACGAAGAACCAGCTCCAGTCGACCCCGATCGGGATCCCCCGGACCGTGAGCAGCGTGAACCGGTTCCGCTGTGGCATCGGAGCGTTAGGCGGCGTCGTCGAAGTCGGCGGGGGGCGCGTCGGGGCCGGCCATCCCGGCGATCACGGCCTTGACCTGGTTCGGCGAGCCGAGGAGCTCCCGCTGCAGCTCCTCCTCGATCGCCAGCGACTCGGCGGCCGGCAGCGTCCAGGCGCGCTCGATCAGCGCCTTCGCCCTGCGCGTCGCGTCGGGCGAGCGGGAGGCGATCTCGCGGGCGAGCGCCCGCGCCGCCTCCAGCGGCTCGGGGTCGAGCCTGGTGCCGAGGCCGACGCGCACGGCCTCCTCGGCGTCGAGCGTCCGCGCGGTCATGATCAGCTCCTTGGCGACGTCGGCGCGGACGAGCTTGGGCAGGCTCCTGGTGATGCCCATGTCGGGGATCAGCCCCCAGTGGACCTCGCGGATCGACACCCGGGCATCCGGCCCGAGGATGCGGACGTCGGCACCGAGCGCGATCTGCGCCCCGCCGCCGATGCAGTTGCCGTGAACGGCCGCGATCACCGGCGCCGGCATCGTCTGCCAGCCGTAGGAGACGCGCTGGGCGAGGTTGCAGTCCTCGTCGTCCCGGCTTGCCAGCAACATCTCGGGGGAGCGGCCTTCCGACATGAAGCTGGGGAAGTCCAACCCCGAGCAGAAGCTCCTCCCGGCGCCGTGGAGGACGACGGCGCGGACGCCGGGATCGGCGGCGACCTCGTCGATCGCCGCGCTGATCCCCTCGAACATCGCGAAGTCGAGCGCGTTGTGCTTGGCCGGCCGGTTGAGCGTCACCTCCGCGACGTGCTCGTCGACCGCGACCAGGACCCGCGGCTCCTCCTCGGTGGAAGCTGTCGTCGCCTGCTCAGACATCAGATCGCCGGAGCATGGCGGTTGACGATCGCCGTGGAGTCGACGCCGCCCGGGAGGGTGCCGAAGGCGTGGCCCCAGTCGCCGGCGAGCCGGCTGGCGCAGAAGGCGTCGGCGACGGCGGGATCGCCGAAGCGGACGAGCAGTGATCCCTGCAGCGCGAGCGCCATCGACTCGACCACCCGCCGAGCCCGTACCTCGATCGTCTCGACCTCGCCGAGCTGGGCTCGCAGCGATTCGATCGCCGCGCGCAGCCGCGGCTCGGACTCCGCGCCGGCCTCGAGCTCGGCGAAGAACGGCTCGACCGCGCTCGGATCCTTCGCCATCGCCCGGAGGACGTCGAGCGCCTGCACGTTCCCCGACCCCTCCCAGATCGACTGCAGCGGAGACTCGCGGAACAGCCGCGGCATCCCCGACTCCTCGACGTAGCCGTTGCCCCCGAAGCACTCGAGGGCCTCGACCGCGTGGGCGGGGGCGCGCTTGCACGTCCAGTACTTGAGCACGGGCGTCGCCAGCCGCCTGACCAGGGCCGCGCGCTGATCGCCGGCGTGCGCCTCGTCGAACTGCCGCGCCAGCCAGAGCGCCGCGACGCTCGTCGCCTCCGACTCCACCGCCAGATCGGCGAGCACGTTCGCCATCAGCGGCTGGTCCACCAGGCGCTTGCCGAAGGTGGAGCGGTGCCGGCAGTGCCAGATCGCCTGCGCCGGCGCCGCCCGCATCCCCGACGCCGAGCCCAGCGTGCAGTCGAGGCGGGTGTGGCTGACCATCTCGATGATCGTCGCCACGCCGCGTCCCTCCTCACCGACCAAACGCCCCCAGGCAGCTTGGAACTCGACCTCGCTCGAGGCGTTCGAGCGGTTGCCGAGCTTGTCCTTGAGCCGCTGCAGGTGCATGCGGTTGTGCTCGCCGTCGGGGGTGAAGCGCGGTACCAGGAAGCAGGAGATGCCGCCGTCGGCCTGAGCGAGCACGAGGAAGGCGTCGCACATCGGCGCCGAGCAGAACCACTTGTGACCGGTCAGCTCGTACTCGGCCCCGGGGCCGCCGCCGTTCAGCGGGCGGGCGGTGGTCGTGTTCGCGCGGACGTCGGAGCCGCCTTGCTTCTCGGTCATCGCCATTCCCGCGAGCGCGCCGGTCTTCTCGGGGGCGGGCAGATCGCGGCGGTCGTAGTCGAGCGAGGCGAAGCGCGACTCCCACTCGGACGCCAGCTCGGGCTGGGAGCGCAGCGCCGGGACGACCGAGTAGGTCATCGAGATCGGACATCCCGTCCCCGCCTCGGCCTGGGAGAGGCAGATGAACGAGGCCGCCCGCGCCACGTGGGCGCCGGGCTCAGGGTCGCGCCAGGGCAGGGCGTGGTTGCCGTGGCCGACGTGCATGCTCATCAGCTCGTGCCAGGCGGGGTGGAACTCGACCGCGTCGACGCGGTTGCCGAAGCGGTCGTGGGTCGTCAGCTTCGGCGGGTTCTCGTTGGCGAGCCTGCCGAGCTCGATCGTCTCGGCGCGTCCGGCCAGCTCCCCGACCGCCCGGATCGTGTCGACCCCGAAGTCGCCGCCCTCCCTGGCGACCGCCTCGACGAGGACGCGATCGGCCTCGAAGACGTTGTAGTCGGCGAGCGGCGCCGACTGGTTGGTCACCTGATGCGTCGCCCCCCTGCCGGGGGCCCCGATGGTTGCAGGCGTCGCCACTCCGACCAATCTAGATGATCGGCTCGGCCAGCCAGGCGGATATCGCGAGATCGAGCGGGACCGTCGGGCAGCCGGCGCCGCGGTGGGGGCGGTGGCACGGGCGTGACGCACGCCTAGAATCCGCGGATGCCATGTTCGCGGCCCTCGAAGCAGGCATACCGATCGCGCTCGCGATCCTCTACGGCTTTCGCGTAGCCAAGCTCCGGCGCCTCGGTCGCGAACCCTCGGTCGGCAGGCAGATCGCCTTCGTCGGCGCGCTGGTCCTGATCGCCCTGACGTCCGTGCCGCCGCTGGGGCCGCTGAGCACCGATCTCGTCTCCGGCCACATGCTCACCCACACGATCCTCACCGACGAGGCGTCGCTGCTGCTCGCGCTTGGACTCACCGGTGCCGTCATGGCGCCGATCCTCTCGGCGCCCGGCATGCGCTGGATGCACTGGCTGACTCACCCGATCGTCGTCCTCGTGCTCTGGGTCGTGGCGATCTACGCCTGGCACATCCCGGCGCTCTACCAGGCGGCCGCGGGAGAGGGCCTGCTCCACTTCCTCGAGCATGTGTCGTTTCTCACCGTGGGAACGCTGCTGTGGATGTCGGTACTCGGCACCTTCCCGCAGCCGCAGTGGTTCGGGCCGGTCTGGCGGATCGGGCTCGTCGTCGTCGCGCACCTGTCGATGATGGCGCTCGCCAACTTCCTGATGTGGTCCTCGGAGCCGCACTACCCCGACTACGTCGCGACCGCCCTCGCGCGTGGCGTCGATCCGATCACCGACCAGGGAATCGCCGGGGCGATCCTGATGATCCAGGGAGGCGTGGTCATGATCAGCGTCTTCATGTGGTCCCTGATCCGCTGGGAGCGGACCGACACCGAACGGCAGAACCTCCTCGACTACGCCGCCGAGCGCGGGGTTCCGCTCGACGATGCCCGCGCCGCCCGCGCCGCCTCCTCCGGCCACGGCGAGACCCTTCGCCGCCGGATCGATCGCGAGGCCGCGGAGCTGGGTAGCCGGTGAGCGGGCTCGAAGCGGTCCTGCTGCCCCTCGCCAACCACGCCCCGGACGGGCTGGGATTGGCCCTGCTCCTCTACTTCGGACCGGTGGTGGCCCTGGTCGCCTTCCTGATCTTCCTGTCCCGCCGCGGCCGCGGCGACGACGAACCGACCGACGAACGAGACGCCGGGCACGACGCTTCCGGCGAGGAGCTCCAGGGGGAAGAGGAGCGGAGCCCGCTGTCGAGTGGCCCATCGAGTGGCCCCTAACGACGAATAACTCGTCGTTAGGGGCCACTCGATGAGGGGTGCCGGACGGCAGACGGCTCGCGGGTTCCTCGGACGGGTCGAGCGGGAAGGCGTCCTCCACTCGTGCGAAGGGTGCCGGATCCCGCTCCTGCGTTCAGCGCGCAGGACGCTCCGCTGCGGCTGGAGGGGCCGCGGACGCCGCCTCGGGAGGCTCGCCGACGATCCTCTAGTGTCCGACCACCACCCACTCGAAAGCCTTGGAGCAGATGTCGAAGATAGAAGTCGATAACCCGATCGTCGAGCTCGACGGCGACGAGATGACCCGGATCATCTGGTCGTTCATCAAGGAGCAGCTGATCCTGCCCTACCTCGACGTCGACCTGAGGTACTT
>CAZXKG010000125.1:1747-7550 GCA_964641695.1 uncultured Conexibacter sp. | reverse complement strand
GGGCAACCGACGGAAGCGGACGCGAAGCGGAGCATTCCGTCGGCAGGTATCCAGCCCCTGCTTCCAGGTTTCACTGGGCAACCGACGGAAGCGGACGCGAAGCGGAGCATTCCGTCGGCAGGTATCCAGCGAAGCGGAGGATCTGCCCGGCAGTCATCTCCTCCGCGGCCGCAACCTCATCAGCTGACTCAGCGGCCGGGTGTTCGCGATCTGCTCCTTGGTCAGGCCGGCGCGGCGGGCGGTGGCGACGCCGAAGGGCATCAGGGCGAGGCGCTCGACCTCGTGGGCGTCGGTGTCGATCGCGATCATCACGCCCGCCTCGGCCGCGGTCCGCGCGTGCTCCTCGTTGAGGTCGCGCCGGTTCGGGTTGCCGTTGATCTCGAGCATCGTCCCGGCCCGGGCCGCAGCCTCGATCACGGCCTCCATGTCGATCTCGTAGGGGTCCCTTCGCAGCAGCAGTCGGCCCGTCGGGTGGCTGATGCAGTCGGTCAGCGGATGCTCGATCGCGCGGACCATGCGCTCGGTCATCCGCTGCTTCGACATCCGGAAGGAGGTGTGGACGCCGGCGATCACCCAGTCGAGCCGCTCCAGCACGTCGTCTTCGTAGTCGAGCTCGCCGTCGGTGCCGATGTTGACCTCCGAGCCGACCAGCACCTTGAAGCGGCCGAGGTCCCCGGAGGCGTTCAGCTCCCGCACCTCCTCGACCCGGCGCAGCAGCGAATCGGCCTGCACGTCGTTGCCGAACCCGTGGCTGGCCGAGTGGTCGGTCACGGCCAGGTAGGAGTAGCCGCGGCCCTTCGCACCCTCAGCCATCTCCCGCAGCGTGTTCTTGCCGTCGGAGAGCGTCGTGTGGCAGTGCAGGTCCCCCTTGATGTCGGCGAGCGTGACCAGCTCGGGCAGCTCGTCGCTCTCGGCAAGCGCGATCTCGTTGCGGCCCTCGCGCAGCTCGGGCTCGATGTAGGCGAGGCCGAGCCGGTCGTAGACCTCCTCCTCGCCGGCGCAGCGGGTCACCTCGCCCGACTCGACCTCGGTGATCCCGTGCTCGGAGACCGAAAGGCCCATCTTCACCGCGCGCTCGCGCAGCTTCACGTTGTGGTCCTTGGAGCCGGTGAAGTGCTGCAGCAGGTTGCCGAAGTTCTCCGGCGGGACGATCCGCAGGTCGAAGGGGATGTCGTTGTGCGTGCGGCCGTGCAGCCCGTTGGCGGTCGGGTTGCCGCTCTCGGCGATCAGCGGATGGTCGGCCAGCTCCTTGGCGAGGACGAGCGGATCGCTCGCGGTGGCGACGATGTCGATGTCCTTGCAGGTGTCGGTCCAGCGCCGGGCCGAGCCCGCCAGCGCCACCCGGTCGGAGGCGGCGCTGTCGCTGAGCGCCCGGATCAGCTCGCCGGCGATCGTCAGCACCTCGCTCAGCAGCCGGCGCTCGGAGGGACCGTCGACCCGCATCCGCTCGGCCGCCTCGATCACGTTCTGCTCGAACTTCTCGCCGAGGCCCTTGATGTCGCGCAGCTGCTCGGCCTCGGCAGCCGCCCTCAGCTCCTCCAGCGTCGCGATCCCGGTCTCGTCGTAGATCCGGCGGACCGTCTTCGCGCCGACGCCGGGAAGTTGAGTGATCTGCACCAGCGTCGCCGGGAACTTCGCGGTCAGCTTCGCCCGGGCCGGGATCTCCCCGCCGCTGACGAGGGCGACGATCTTCTCCTGGATCGTGTCGCCGATCCCGTCGATCTCGGTGGCCCGGCCGGCGAGCGCCATCTCCCCGACCGGTGCCGAGCTGTCGCGAATCGCCTTCGCGGCGTCCTTGTATGCGAGAACCCGGAAGCGGTTGGCACCGTCGAGCTCGTAGAGCACCCCCAGCTCGGCGATGGCGGCGGCGATCTCGGCATTCCTCATGCGGGAAACGTAGCCGCCCGCGGGGCCGGGGTCCCGCTGACTACGCTGCCTTGCTTCGATGCCCGTGCCGAGCCCTCCGATCAGGGTCGTCCTGCCGACCTACAACGAGGCCGAGAACCTCGAACGGATCGTTGCCGCGATCCTCGATGCCGCGCCCGCGGGGACCGGGATCCTCGTCGTCGACGACGGCTCGCCGGACGGCACCGGGCAGATCGCTGACCGCCTCGCCGGGGAGGATGGGCGGGTCTCGGTCCTGCACCGGGCGGTCAAGGAGGGGCTGGGACCGGCCTACATCGCCGGGTTCGCCCGCGCGCTCGCCGACGGGGCGGAGCTGATCGTCCAGATGGACGCCGACTTCTCGCACGACCCCGCCGACGTGCCCCGGTTGATCGCGGCCGTCCGGGACGGCGCCGACCTTGCGCTGGGATCTCGCTACGTGCCGGGTGGGGGTGTCGCCGACTGGGGGTGGACGAGGCGGGCGATCTCCCGCGGCGGCAGCACCTACGCGCGCCTCTGGCTGGGTCTTCCGATCCGCGACCTGACCGGTGGCTTCAAGTGCTACCGGCGGGAGACGCTGGCGGCGATCGAGCTGCCGACCGTGAGCGCCCTCGGCTACGCCTTCCAGATCGAGACGACGAATCGCGCCGTCCAGGCCGGGTATGAGGTGGTCGAGGTGCCGATCGTCTTCCGCGATCGCCGCGTGGGAAACTCGAAGATGAGCCGGGCGATCGTCGCCGAGGCGGCTTGGAGGGTGCCAATGCTCAGGCTGAAGGGCAAGCGATGGCCTGGATAGCGGGTTTCTCCAATACTTCATTTTGTGTAGTAAGGTGTCGTGAGTACGTAATTCGAGAGCTGAGGAGCTGAGGAGCTGAACTTATGGCCGGTCTTCCCCAGGTAACAGACGGAAACTTCCAGGCAGAGGTGCTCGACGAGACCGGGCCCGTGCTGGTCGACTTCTGGGCCCCGTGGTGCGGCCCGTGCCGCGTCGTCCACCCGATCCTCGAGGAGATGTCGGGCGAGCGCGACGACGTCAAGATCGTCAGCCTCAACATCGACGACAACCAGGAGACGGCCGCCAAGTACCAGGTGATGTCGATCCCGACGATGATCCTCTTCAAGGGCGGCCAGCCGGCCAAGACGATCGTCGGCGCGATGCCGAAGCGCCGGCTGGAAGCCGAGCTGGACCCCGTCCTCGCCTGACGGTCCAGGAGTCGCCAGCTCGGGATCCTCGTCGGCTTACGGCCCTCTTGGGCCGTGGTCACCCGATCTGACGGCTCTTGACCTCGTCAGGATCAGAGAACTTGTGCGTCCAAGAATCCTGCGAAGAGGATCGCGAAGCCGCCGATCTCGCCGACGATCAGGGCGATCATGAACAGATGCACGGGCGCGCCTGCTCCGTGCATCTGGTTCTCGGTGTCACGCTTGATCCCGTGATGCTGGTAGCTGGCGATCGCGGCGACGAAGAAGAAGATCGGGACGAAGGCGCCGATCAGGTTGACCGGGGTCGAGAAGCCGCTGAGCTCGACGAAGGTCGCGATCAGCAGCGCCGCGAAGCTGTAGAGCAGCGCCGCGCGGTGGGCGACGTCGGTGTAGGGATGGGCGAGCCCCTCCGGCGAGTCGGTCATCTGCTTGTACTTGAGGACCCCCAGCGCCAACGCCCAGATGAAGATCAGCCCCGCGGCGAGCAGCACCGCCTTCGTGTCCCCTCCCAGCTCCATCCAGGGGCGATCCTAGCCCAGTGCCGGCTCGATCGGAACCACCCCGTCGGCGTCAGGCGCGGGTGACGCCGACGAGCAGCTCGCGGCCGTCGATCCGATGCGAGCGCGCTCCATCGGTGCTGCCGTCCTCGCCGGCCGCGAACGAGGTCGCCAGCGTCTCGCCCGCGATGTAGGCCTCGTGGGCGCGGGCGGCGGCGAGCAGCTCCTCGTCCCCGGCCAGCTCCAGCTCGATCCGGTCGGCGATCTCCAGGCCGGAGTCCTTGCGGGTGCTCTGGACGGCGCGGACGATCTCGCGGGCGATGCCCTCCTCGACCAGCTCGTCGTCCAGCTCCAGGGCGAGGGCCACGGCGCGGCCGGCCTCCGATTCCACCTGGTAGCCCTCCAGCGGCTCCATCGCGAAGCCGAGCTCGTCGGGGCCGAGCGTGTGCTCGCGCCCGCCGACGGTGACCCCGACCAGGCCGCCGGAGTCGAGGGTCGCCCGAGCCTTGTTGCCGTCGAGCGCCTCGATCGCCGCCTTCGCCTGTGGCATCTCCTGACCGAAGCGCGGGCCGAGCGCGCGGAAGTTCGGCTTCACCTTCCAGCTCGCCAGCTCGCCCTCCTCGGTGACGAACTCGAGGTCGTGGACGTTGAGCTCGGCGGTGACGATCGCGGCGAAGCTCTCGATCGTCACCCGCTCGGCCTCGGTCGCGACGATCACCGCCTTGCGCAGCGGCTGGCGCATCTTCACCTTCGCCTGAGCGCGGGCGGCACGGCCGAGCTCGACCGCGCGGCGGGCCGCCTCCATGCCGGCCTCCAGCTCGGCGTCACGGGCGCTCTCGTCCACCTCGGGGTAGTCCTCCAGGTGGACCGACAGCTCGGCCGCCGGGTCGGGGCCGTGGACCAGGTTGAGCCAGATCGCGTCCGCGGTGAACGGGATGAACGGGGCGAGCAGCTTCGCGGTCTCGACCAGGCAGTGACGCAGCGTCCCGAACGCGGCCGCGTCGCCCTCCCAGAAGCGCCGCCGCGAGAGCCGCACGTACCAGTTGGACATCTCATCGACGTAGGCGGCGATCGCCTTGCCGGCGACGGTCGCGTCGAAGTCGTCGAGCGAGCCGCGAACGCGCTCGGTCGTCGCCTGCAGTCGTGAGAGCAGCCAGCGATCGAGCTCGGCCTCGGCGGCGGTCGGCTCCCGCTCGGAGGCCTCGTCACCGGCATCGTCGGCGTTCGCGTAGAGGACGTAGAAGGAGTACGTGTTCCAGAGGGTCAGAAGGAAGTGGCGGACCGACTCGCCGACGGTCTCGGCGCTGAAGCGATAGCCCGCCCAGGGTTGCTGGCTCGCCAGGTAGTACCAGCGGAAGGCGTCGGCGCCGTGGGCGTCGATCACCTCGTGTGGGTCGACCAGGTTCCCCAGCCGCTTGCTCATCTTCCGGCCCTCGGGGTCGAGGATCAAGCCGAGGCAGACGCAGTTGAGGTAGTCGGTCTCGTCGAAGAGCAGAACCGACTCGGCGAGCTGGGAGTAGAACCAGCCGCGGGTCTGGTCGATCCCCTCGCAGATGAAGTCGGCCGGGAAGCGCTGCTTGAGCTCCGCCTCGTTCTCGAACGGGTAATGGAGCTGCGCGAACGGCATCGCGCCGCTGTCGTACCAGGTGTCGATCACCTCGGGGACGCGGCGCATCCGCCCGGTGCAGCCCTCGGCGGGGCAGTCGAGGGTGACGTCATCGATGTAGGGGCGGTGGAGATCGACGACCTGCTCGCCGCCGCCGTCCCGTGTCGGCGGCGTCGCGCCCCGCTCGCGCAGCTCGGCGACCGAGCCGATGCACACGCGCTCGCCGCAGCTCCCGTCCTCGCATTCCCAGACCGGCAGCGGCGTGCCCCAGTAGCGCTCGCGCGAGAGCGCCCAGTCGACGTTGCCCTCCAGCCACTTGCCGAAGCGACCGTGCTTGATGTGCTCGGGGTGCCAGCCGATCCGCTCGTTCTCGGCCAGCATCCGGTCGCGGACCTCGGAGGTGCGGATGTACCAGGAGGCCTTGGCGTAGTAGAGCAGCGGCGTCTCGCAGCGCCAGCAGTGCGGGTAGGCGTGCTCGTAGTCGACCACGCGGAAGAGGCGGCCCTTCGCGCGCAGCGCCTCGACGATCTCGTCGTTGTGCTCGCGGACGAGCTCGCCCTGGAAGTCGGGAACGCGCTCGTCGTAGGTCCCGTCCAGCCGGACCGGGTTCTGC
>CAZXKG010000125.1:0-1737 GCA_964641695.1 uncultured Conexibacter sp. | reverse complement strand
GTCCTCGCCGAAGGCGAGCGCGGTGTGGACGAGCCCGGTCCCGTCCTCGGTGGTGACGAAGTCCCCGAGCAGGACCGAGTGCCCGAGCGGCCCGAAGTCCTCCCCGGGAATGAAGTCGAACGGCGCCTCGTAGCGGACCCCTTCCAGCTCGGCCCCGGCGAACGTCTCGATGGGCTCGGCCCCTTCACCGAGGACCTGCTCCGCCAAGGCGGCGGCAACTACGACGACAACGCCTCCGCCTCCCCCCACCTCACTGCCTCCAGCGACCCCTGCTTCCCCCGTCGCCAAGGAACCGGAGGAACCGGACGGGAAGAGCCCGGAGGATTCCTCCGGAGGTATCTCCTCTCCCGTCGCCAAGGAACCGGAGGAACCGGACGGGAAGCGGAGGATCCCCCCGGAGGTACTTGAACCCGGAACCAGGTACCGCCCGTACTCGACGTCTCCTCCCACCGCGACCGCGGCGTGGGCGATCAGCGTCCACGGCGTCGTCGTCCAGACCAGCAGCTCGTCGCCGGCCTGCAGCGGCGAGCCGCCCGGGTCGGTGACCGGCAGCCGCACGTAGGCCGACGGATCGACGACGTCCTTGTAGCCCTGCGCCACCTCGTGGGAGCTGAGCGCAGTCCCGCATCGCGGGCAGTAGGGAACGACCTTGTGGCCCTGGTAGAGCCGCTCGGACTCCCAGTGCTGCTTCAGCGACCACCAGACCGACTCGATGTAGTCGGTGTCCATGGTGATGTAGGGGTCGTCGAGGTCGATCCACTGCCCGATCCGCTCGACCATCCGGTTCCAGTCCTCGACGTAGGCGAAGACCGACTCCCGGCAGCGCTCGTTGAACTCGGCGATGCCGAAGCTCTCGATCTCCTCCTTGGAGGTGATGCCGAGCTGCTTCTCGACCTCCAGCTCGACCGGCAGCCCGTGGCAGTCCCAGCCGCCCTTGCGCGGGACGTCGAAGCCGCACATCGACTTGTAGCGCGGGTAGAGATCCTTGAAGACGCGAGCGAGCACGTGGTGGGAGCCCGGCTTGCCGTTCGCGGTCGGCGGCCCCTCGTAGAAGTTCCACAGCGGCCGGCCCTGGCGGGAGGCGAGCTGGCGCCGGAACGTGTCGGCCTCCCGCCAGCGCTCGAGAACCTTCTCCTCGAGGGCGGGGAAGGACTGCTTCGGATCGACTGGGGAGTGCTTCGGCATGAGGGGCGGCTCAGATTACCCCGGGGAGTCCTCCGCTTCGCGTCCGGGCTCCCCGGTGCCTTGGCGACGCTGGAAGCAGGGGCCACTGGAGAGCGTGAGGTGGGGGAGGAGATACCTCCGGGGGAATCCTCCGCTGCGCGTCCGGTTCCCCGGTTCCTTGGCGATGGGAGAAGCAGGGGCCACTGGAGATGGTGAGGTGGGGGAAGGGCCTCGAGGGGGTTGGAGATACTCTCCGGCGGCATCTGCAGACCTTCCAGGAGGACGTAAGTGAGTGAGTCGATGACCGAGACCGAGAGGCCCAGCCCCGCGGAGCGTCTTTGGGGCGGGGAGACGGACAAGGCGGTCGAGAACTTCCCCGTCTCCGGGCAGCCGGTTCCGCCGCCGGTGATCCACTGGCTCGGCAGGCTCAAGGCCGAGGCCGCCCGCTCGAACGCGGAGCTCGGCAAGCTCGACGCTGATGTCGCGGAGCGGATCGCGACCGCCGGTGACGCGGTAGCCAAGGGCGAGCACGACGACCAGTTCCCGGTCGACGTCTTCCAGACCGGCTCGGGT
>CAZXKG010000124.1:2556-7586 GCA_964641695.1 uncultured Conexibacter sp. | reverse complement strand
CGTTACGAATCCGGTTGTGACAGATCGGACACCTGGCCGTAGTAAGGACGTGCAGCAGGTGATGGACGCGCCCGGGCGGAGCATGAGCCCCACGACGAACGCCTTCGAGGCCCTCTACCACGAGTGTCGCGACGACCTCTTCGCCTACGCCTTCGGGATGCTGCGCAACCGCGCGGCCGCCGAGGACGTGACCGCGGTCGCATTCGAGCGCGCCTACCGCAAGCGGGACCGCTTCGACGCGCGGCGGGGAAGCCGGCGTGCGTGGTTGTTCGGGATCGCGCGCAACGCTGCCCTGGACGAGCTGCGACGGGCCGGCCGCACGGCTGAGCTGTTCGCCGAGCCGGCCGACGGGTCGGAGCCGGCCGCGGACGAGCAGGCGGAGTTGAGCCTCAGCCGAGCCGCGCTCCGCGACGCCCTCGCCAAGCTCGACCCACGCGAGCGCGAGCTGATCGCGCTCAAGTTCTTCGCCGGACTCGGCAACGCCGAGATCGCCTCGGTGCTCGGGATCAGCGCCAGCAACACGGGGACGAGATTGCACAGGACCATCGACAAGCTGCGAAGGAGTTGCGATGAGGCGGCGTGAGGACGAATCCCCAATGGATCCCCAGGTGGAGCACGAGCTCGAGATCGTCGACCGCGTCCTCGCCGGCGAGGCGGTATCCGGCGAGGAGAGCGAGGAGTCCTGGGGCGACGTCGCCACGCTGATCCGCGCCGAGCGCCCCACGGCGGATCCGGTCTGGGCGAGCGAGCTCGACGAGTGGGCGGCGGCCGGGTTCCCTCGCGCCGAGCGCCCCGGCGGCGCGACCGGCGAGGGGGGCGCGCCGTCGTTGACGGCTCGGATCGGCTCGCTCTTCGATCGGATGCCGAGGACGCTCGCCCCGCTCGGAGGCGCCGTGGCCTGCCTGCTGATCGTGGCGGTGGTCGCGGCGGGAACGCTCGGCGGACAGGGCACCGATGAGCAGGGCAGCTCCGGAGCCGCGGCTCCGGACTCCTTCTACCCGGCCCCCGAGCCCGGTTCCGCCGCCGGGCAGGCGCCGCGCCTGGAGGCGGCGGGGGAGGAGCTGGCGATGCCCGAGGGCCTGAGCGAACGGCAGGCGTACCCGCAGTTCCAGCGAGACTCCATCGGCGCCTCTGGAGCAGCGCTCGGAACTGACGAGCGGAAGGCGCTTCGCTCCTCGGATGGCAGCGTCGGCAAGCTCGCCCCCGGGACCGCCAATCGCCGCGTCGACCGCGACGCCCGGATGACGATCGCGGCCCATCCGGAGGAGGTGCGCAAGACCAGCGACGAGGTGATCTCGATCGCCCGCTCGCTGGGCGCGATCGTCGCGTCCTCGCAGGTGTCCGAGACTGGCGATCAGGCGTCGGCCGTGATCGACCTCCGGGTCCCGACCCGCAACCTCGACACGGCGATCGACCGCCTGACCGAGATCGGCGACATCGACTCCCTGAGCGAATCCTCGGTCGACATCACCAAGCCTTACGTGAGCGCCCAGGACCGGCTCGAGGACGCGCAGGCGGAGCGCACCGAGCTGCTGCGCGCGCTCGGCAACGCCACCACCGACGAGGAGGCCGAGTCGATCCGCGGCCAGCTTCGCGACGCTCGCAGGGAGATCTCACGAGCCGAGTCTCAGTTCGAGAACGTGGCCCGCAAGGCGCGCTGGTCGGAGCTCGGCGTCTCGGTCCACTCGGACACGAACATCGAGGAGGACCGCTCGCTCTCCGACTGGCTCGACGACGCGGCTGACGTGCTCGAGGCGGTCGCCGGGATCCTGCTGATCTCGGTCGCGATCATCGTCCCGATCGCGATCGTGATCGCGATCGCCTGGGCGCTGATCAGCCGCTCGCGCCGGCGGCGACGCGAGCGGGCGCTCGACGCCTGAGGCGCAGCCTCAAGCCGCCCCGCCGGGGACGGCGCCGGTCGAGCAGCTGTTGCCTCCGGTCTCCAGGTCCGGGTCGGCTACGGCCCGGCCGGAGTTGACCGCGATGATCGTCTCGTAGTTGGCCGGTCGCGGCGGCATCGCCTCGAGCAGCGCCTCGGCGAACTCGTCGGGGTCGATGATCCCCAGCAACGGGTTGGCCTGCTCGACCCTCCAGATCTCCGGGGCCACCGCCCCGGCGAGGACGCCCGGGTCGGTGTGGCCCGGCAGCAGGATCACGTCGTCGCCCAGACCGAGGACCCGCTCGTGGATGGTTGTGAACAGACGCCTGGCCATCGTCCGCGCCCCTTCGGGATCCCCTCGCTGCAGATCGGGGCGGGCGATCCCCTCGGCGAACAGCGAGTCGCCGGCGATCAGGGCGCGGTCCGCGACGAGGAGGCCGGTCATGTCGGTCGTGTGCCCGGGTAGCGCCACCGCGGTCACGACGAGGTCGCCGAGCCCGACCCGGTCGCCGTCGTCGAGCGGGGTGACGTCACCCTCGTAGGCCACGCCGCGCTCGAGGGCGGCGCGGGGAAGGCGCAGGCGGGCGCCGGCCCGGGAGGCGAGCTCGCGAGCCCCGGAGATGTGGTCGGCGTGGAGGTGCGTGTCGACGACGTCGGTGATCTCCGCCCCGAGCCGCTCGGCGAGCTCCAGGTAGTGGGCGGTGTCGGGGGCCGGGTCGACGACCAACGCCTCTTTGCCGGCAGCCACCAGGTAGGAGAGGCAGCCCCGGCCCGGACGCTGGATCTGAACGATCTCGGCGCCCGCGGGAAGATCGACGTCGACATCGCGGTCCTGCAGCGCCTGCAGCCAGCCGCTCATCCCGCCCTCGAGGACCACCGCGTCGGCTCCGGCCTCGCGCAGCTCGGCGGCGACGATCCGCGCCATCTTGCCGCGCGCGCAGACGACGACGATCGGCCCGTCGAGCTCCCCGGCGAGCTGGGGCACCCGGGCGCGGGCCTCCTCGACCGGGATGTTGAGCAACTCCAGGGCGGGCGCCTCGATCGCCCACTCGGGATCGACGCGGACGTCGATCAGCACCGGCAGCTCACCACCCGCCGCAAGCCGGTCGGCGAGCGCGTTCGGACTGATCTCCTCCTGCTCCCCGACCTCGTTCGGCGTGCTTTCCGTCATCTCCTCACCGCTCCAGGTTCCGATCTCGACCGTCAGGGTCCACCACGCATTGTGGCGAGTCGGAGCGGCGGCGTTCGGGACGGCGTCGGCGCCCGGCTCGATTCGCCTTGCGGTGTCGGAGGCCGCGCGACTGGCGACGGAGCCCGGGTCAGTCTTCGAACGGCTCGAAGTCGGACTTACGCGCGCCGCAGACCGGGCAGAACCAGTCGTCGGGGATGTCCGCGAACTCGGTGCCGGCGGGGATTCCACCGTCTGGATCGCCCTCGGCGGGGTCGTAGATGTACCCGCAGGAGGTGCAGATCCACTGCTGCTTGGTGGCGGTCGCTTCCATCGGCGGGGAAGCCTAACGTAGAGTAGGTCCATCGTCCCCGCGCCCCCCACACCCCGACCTGCGGCGACGCTGATCCTGCTCCGCGACGACCCGGAGATCGGTCTCGAGCTGCTGATGCTTCGCCGCGGCAAGGAGGCCCGGTTCATGCCCGGCGTCTGGGTGTTCGCGGGCGGCGCCGTCGATCCGGAGGACCGGGAGACCGGGTTCGCGCCGGCCGGCATCGACCCCGACGAAGCCGCCCATCGCGTCTGTGCCGCGCGCGAGCTCGGCGAGGAGGCGTCGCTCGCCGTCGAGCCCTCCGCGCTGCGCCCCTGGTCTCGCTGGGTGACGCCGGAGGTACTGCCGATCCGCTTCGACACCCGCTTCTACGTCGGCCCCGCCCCAGAGGACGTCGACGAGCCCTCGCCGGACATGAGGGAGATCGACGCGGCTCGCTGGATCGCGCCTGCGCTGGCGCTGGAGCAGTTCGCCGCCGGGGACTTCGAGCTGCCGTTCCCAACGATGATGCACGTGCAGGAGCTGTCGGCCTTCGCCGGCAGGGACGCGGTTCTAGCCGCTGCAACGAGCAGGACGATCGAGCCCGTGATGCCGAAGCTACCCGACGCCCAGCAGCTGGCCGACCTCCCGTTCCCCGACGGCCCGAGCTTCAGCGACTGAACGGGTGCCTGCGGATCACCGGCTCTCGAGTCATCCGCCGGGGCCGCGAGAACTGGGATCGATCGCCCAGATGGTGGGTTCCGAATCACGTGCCCTCGGAGGCGTGCATGACCAAGCCGGGCGCCGCAAGCACCCGCGGGGCTTGGTAGCGGCTCCGGACAAGGGTGCGGGTGGTGATCCGGCGCCGCGTCGTGCGCGTCATCGGGGATCAACCATCTAGGCGGGGAAGGGGGCGTTGCCGGCGTGCCAGGGACCGGCGGGGTAGGTCGCCGCTCCGGCCTCCTCCAACTCGCGCCGAACCCTGCTGAAGAGCTCGCCGGCGTTGTCGAGCGCGGACTCGAGCTCGGCGGTGGTCAGCTCCCTGAGCTGCCACTGGAAGTAGAGCTGGCGTTCGGAGGCGCCGAAGTCGACCTCGTGGTCGATCGTGGTCGCCCAGTCGAGGAAGCCGGGGCTGAACAGCTCCCGGAGAGCGATCGGGTCGTGGCCTTTGGGGACGGTCGCGATGTAGCGGCTGTTGAAGTCGAGGCTCTCGAACTGCACCCGCAGGGAGCTGAGCCTACGCAGCTGCTCGTCGGGAGTTGCCTCGATCGACTCGACGTCGAAGGCCGGGACCACCTTGGTCAAGTCAGGCATGTGGGCCTTGATCAGCACGGCGCCCGGGAGGACGGTCTTCGAGAAGAACCCGCCCTCCTGCCGCTCCTTCGAGTCGCAGCAGGCGCCCCAGAAGCCGTCGGCGAGCTCACCGGTGATCCTGTTGCTGCCGCCGGGACAGAGCGCCGCCGGAGCGTTGCGGGGGTTGAGGCCGCCGATCTCCTCGTAGACGAGACCGCGGTTGGCCGCGACCTCGCGCACCGCCGAGACCCAGGCCTCTCTCTGCTCTGCGGGCTTCACGACCTCAAGGTCGACACGTCGACCGGTCGGCATCAAGTGGAGCTCGCGTCGTACAGGGCGAACCTGGCCGAGCTCGCCGCGCTCGCGCGTGCGGCGGAGAC
>CAZXKG010000124.1:0-2546 GCA_964641695.1 uncultured Conexibacter sp. | reverse complement strand
GCTCTGCGGGCTTCACGACCTCAAGGATGACCGCACCCTCGGCGATCCGTCCCCCCGCCCCCGCCCACACCCGGCGCCGATCATCCGCTCGAGTCGCTTCACAGCCGCGCGGGCGACGGGCTAGGATGGCGCGATGACCGTCGTCCTCATAGTCGTGATCGCGCTGCTCGTGATCAGCGTCCTCGCCTACATCCTGATCCGCAACTCGATGATCGGTTCGCGGAACCGAGTCGATGAGGCCTGGAGCGGGATCGACGTCCAGCTCAAGCGTCGTCACGACCTGGTGCCGAACCTGGTCGAGACCGTCAAGGGGTACGCGACGCACGAGCAGCAGGTCTTCGCCGCCACCACCGAGGCCCGCTCCGAGGCGATGAAGGCACAGAGCATCGAGGCCACCCAGCAGGCCGAGGCCAAGCTCTCGGGCGCGCTCACCGATCTGCGGGCAGTCGCCGAGAACTACCCCGACCTGCGCGCCACCGAGAACTTCCAGCAGCTGCAGCGGGATCTGAACGAGATCGAGGACGAGATCCAGGCCAGCCGACGGATCTACAACTCCAACGTCCAGGCCTACAACACGAAGATCCAGATCTTCCCGAACTCGATCGTCGCCAACTCCGGCGGCTTCACCGCCCGCGAGTTCTTCGAGATCGAGAACGCCGCCGAGCGCGAAGCCGTTCAGGTCAAGTTCTAGCCCTCGTCCGCGAACCGAACTTCGGCCGGCCCAGGGCCGGCTGCGGTTCCGTTCGAAGACGTTGCATCCGCCGACGGAACTTCGACCGGGCCTGAGCCGGCTGAAGTTCGGTTCGATTACGGACCAGCTCCCGCCGACGATCAGAATTCACACTTCCGCGTGCCTTCGGTCTCCCACGTTCCACGGTTTCTCCGGCAGGGTTCCGAGCCGTGGAACCGGTTGCTGACCAAGCCCGATGGCGTCACCCATCCCTGCTCGACGAGAAGCTGGGCAGGATGAGTGGCAGGCAGCATGGGGTGGTCTCGCACGCGCAGCTACGGAGTATCGGCTTCTCCCAGGACGCGATCGATCATCGGGTCGCTCGCCGGCGGCTGATCAGGCTCTGGCCGCGGGTCTTCGCGGTCGGCGATCTGGCGTTGCCGGCGAATGGCCGCACCCTGGCGGCCGTCCTCACCTCAGGACCGGAGGCCGTAGTGTCCGGCCACACGGCCGCCTCGACCCTGGGGCTACTGCAGTGGCGCGATCCGATCGAGATCATCGCCCCCCGTCGCCGTCGGCCCAAGCCCGGGATCGAGGTCCGGGTGGAGGCGCTCCCAGCCGATGAGCGGACGGTGGTCGGCGGTATTCCGACGACCACGCCGACGCGCACGATCTTCGATCTCGCCCGCGTGCTGGACGTTGCCTCGCTGCGCTCTCTCCTCGATGACGCCCGCCGAATGCGGCTGCCGCTCGAACCCTCGCTGAACGAGCTGCTCGACAGGAACCGAGCCCGTCCCGGGGCGAAGGCAATCCGCCTTCTGCTCGCCGAGATCGAAGCGCACCGCGGGGTTACCCGCAGCGTCTTCGAGGCGGCGTTCCTTCCCTTCCTGGCGTCGATCGGGCTGCCGAGTCCGATCGTGAACCATCCGATCGACTGCGCCGGTGAGGTCTTCCTGCTCGATCTGGCCTGGCCTGGCCGTGGGCTCGCGATCGAGCTCGATGGCCATGCCTACCACTCGACCCGGGCGCAGCTCGAGCGCGATAAGCGACGAGACCGCAAGCTGAGCGCGAACGGTTACCGGGTCTTGCGGATCACCTGGCGGCAGTTCGAAGCCGAGCGCGGAGAGTTGGCGCAGGATCTCCGCGAGGCCTTCGCGCTCGCGCCGGACGGGAGCGGCGGCGCTCGACGAACCTGAGCCGGTCCTAGCCCGGCTCAGGTTCCGTTCGAAGACGTTGCATCCACCGACCGAACTTCAACCGGCCCAGGTCCGGCTGATGTTCGTCCGGCGAAAAAACCCGCGAGGCCGGCGACCCTCCCGGCCGGCGCTTGGTCCGGCGAGGTGGAGGGCCGTCGGATCGGGTGACGCAGGAGGCGAAGCGTCCTTGGGACGTGAGCCGACGAGGAGCCCGAGCCGGCGACCGTCCGCCCGCCGGTCAGGCGGCGGCGTCGTAGCGCTCGGCTACCTTGCTCCAGTCGACCACGTTCCAGAAGGCGTCCAGGTAGTCGGGGCGCTTGTTCTGGTACTTGAGGTAGTAGGCGTGCTCCCAGACGTCGACGCCGAGCAGCGGGGTCTGGCCGTCGGAGATCGGCGAGTCCTGGTTCGGGGTCGAGACGACCCTGAGGCCGCTGCCGTCGTGGACCAGCCAAGCCCAGCCGGAGCCGAACTGACCGATGCCGGCGTTCTTGAACTCCTCCTTGAAGGAGTCGAAGCTGCCGAAGGTCGAGTTGATCGCCTCGCCAAGGGCGCCACCGGGCTCGCCGCCACCGTCGGGGCTCATCGTGACCCAGAAGAAGCTGTGGTTCGCATGGCCGCCGGCGTTGTTGCGGACCGGGCCCTTCTTGTCGGCGGGGAGCTGGTCGAGCGCCTGGAGCACG
>CAZXKG010000123.1:0-7597 GCA_964641695.1 uncultured Conexibacter sp. | reverse complement strand
GGTCAGATCCGATCCCAGGCCGGAGAGTTTGAACGGCGGCGTCCAGGACGCCGGACCGAGAGGGCGTGAACTTGAAGGGGAAGTTCGCGTCCTTTTCTCGTTGTTGCTGCCCGATCCAGGCCCGGCCGTCGCTCAGACGAGCAGGATCTCGACCTCGTCACTCGCCGCGGCCGCGAGGCGCCGGTCGCGGGTGAGCAAGGGAACCGCGAGCGCGGAGGCCAAGGCGACGTAGAAGGCGTCGCCCATCGAGCAGTTGTGGCGCAACCTCCACGCAAGTGGCATCAGCTTCCGATTCGGGACCAACTCGGTGACCATCGAGCGAAACGAGCCCACCAGCGCAGAGGCGACGGGACTCGTGAGTCGACCGCGCCGTTCGAGCTTCTTGAGCGCTCCGCAGACCTCTACGTCGATCTGGCTTGGCGCAAGCAGCCGATCCTGGCGGCTTACGATCGCGGCCGAATTCGAGTCGGCTGCGCGGACGAGCAGATCGACGACGGCTGAGGCATCGACCACGATGGCCGGGCGCGTTCTACTCGAACGCATCGCGAGCCTTGCGGATCGAAGCGACCACGCCGAGGTCGTCATCCTCCTCCCCGGCGTCCCGAGCGGCTCTGATGATCGCGGTCGGATCCTCGTCGCCGAGATCTACGGGCTCCCGTTGCATGATCCGGTCGAGGATCTCATGCAGCAGCGGCGTCGATGTGATCCTCTCCAACTCCGACCTGAGGTAGGCGGACAAGGACATGCCGTCGGCTGCGGCCCTTCTCCGCAACTCCGCGTGAACGTCGTCGGGCACGTCGTGGATCTGGATCAGCTTCGCCACTGCCACCGATTGTTTCATAGCCATTTCATAGCCTCCAGTCGAACGCGGGCAACCACATGCGCCTTCGACACAGAGAACCCCGGAGGCCGCGATCACGCCCCCCTGCGAACAAGGGAAAACCTCCGCAGAAACGACCGAAGCCGTCCGAGCGGCGAACCACCCGGACGGCTTCGGTAGACAGTCGCGCGCCCGGCAACCCGGACGCTGCGTCGCCCCTAGAGATCCAGCTCCTTCAGCTTGCGGATCTGGAAGGCGCGGACGAAGTCGGTGACCCCGGTCATCAGGGCCCAGAGGCCGGCGAAGACCAGCAGGGTGTACTGCTTCTCGATGAAGAACTGACCGCTGGTCCAGAAGGCCAGGATGATCATCAGGACGCCGGCGCCGAGGCCGAGCCACCAGATCTCGTTCTCCTCGCGCTCCATGAACGCCTGGATGATCCAGAAGACGCCGACGATCAGAAACAGGAAGCCGAGGATGTCGGCGATCGCGGCGAAGGTGTTCTCGGGACTGATCAGGGCGATGATCCCGGCGATCAGGAAGAGGACGCCGAAGAGGCCGAAGATCCACCTGCTCTGCTCGACCAGACTCGCGATCGCGAACTGCTGGAACGCGCTGAGGATGAACATGATCCCGATCAGGACACCGACGGTCACCACCGAGGCGTCGTCGAACTGGAGGATCACGAGCGCGGCGACCGTCCAGAAGAGCCCGAAGACGATCCAGAGCCACCAGAAGCTGGCGAGGCCCTTGAGCAGCTCCCTCCCCTGGGACAGTTCAACGCCGCTGGGACGTTCTTCCATTTGCTTCTCCTTGTTGATGTGATCGCCCCGGATGCCGCTTCTGCCCGCGGGCGAGGACGGACGTGGGACGCAGGTAGGGGGTTCTACGGTCGCGCGCCGAAACCTTCAGACGACCGATCTGCCGCTTCAGCGCCCGACGTGGATGCCGATCCGCTCGGGGATCCCGCTGATCGCCCGGATCAGAGGACCCGGCTTGTGGCCCTGCTCCTCGGCGTCCTCCTTGCGGAGGATCGCCTTGCGGATCAGCGTCCCGCCCGCGTGGCGGAACGGCTCCGGAGGAACGGAGGCGGTGTCGGGATCGACGATCGGCAGGGAGCTGTACTCGTCCTCGATCCCGAAGGCCAGCGAGGCAAGCGCCCGCCCGACGAGCTGGGTCGGCCCGACCCCGTGACCGGTGTAGCCGAAGCCGGCGAAGGCGCTCTCTCCCACCCGCCTGATCGTCGGCAGGTGCGTCGGCGAGACGTCGATCGGTCCCCCCCAGGCATGCGCGATCGGCACTGAGTCGAACTGCGGGAAGAAGCGACGGAGATGTCGCTCCACCTCAGCCGCCAGGCCGGAGTCGACCGACGTCCCCGGCGTGATCCTCGCGCCGCGGACGATCTTCCCGCCTCCCCAGCCGAACGCGATCCTGCCGTCCGGCGTGGTCCGGAAGTAGTTGACCATCGCGCGCGCGTCGGTCACGCACTCCCCGCCCGTCCAGTTGAGCTCCTCCAGGATCTCCGGCGCGGGCTCGGTGATCAGCATGTGGCTGGAGGTCAGAGTCAGGGCCCGTCGCAATCGCCGCAGCTCGAGCAGCGCGCCACCCGAGCCGAGGACGACGGCCTGCGCCCGGATCGTCCCTCCGGGCACGCGCAGCAGGGCGCCGGGGCTCGCCTCCTCGATCGACTCCATCGGAGTCCGCTCGTGCATCTCGACGCCGGCAGCGGCGATCCGGTCCCGAAGCCCGGCAGCGAGGCGGGCCGGCTGCACGGTTGCCGCACACGGGTAGAAGGCGGCTCCGCGCAGCACCGGGGACGCGCAGCGCGCCGCCGTCGCCCGCTCGTCGAGGATCTCGATCCGATCCCCCACGCCGAGCGCCTCGCAGCCCTCCGCCACCTGGTCCCACTTCCCGTCGAAGTGAGGCGAGGTCGATGCCTGCACGTAGCCGGCGCGGTTGAACCACGCGTCGACCCCTTGCTCCTCACACCAGCGACCGATCTCCCCCACCGACCACTCGGCCGCGTCGAGCATCGCCAACGCCTGCCGGTCGTCGAAGCAACGACGCAGGGCCGGCAGGGAGAAGGACATCGAGTTGACGAACCCGGCATTGCGCCCGCTGGGCCCGAACCCACAGCGGTCCGCCTCGATCAGGACGACGTCCGCCTCAGGTCGAAGCTGCTTCAGCCACCACGCCGTCCACATGCCCGTGTAGCCGCCACCGACGACGGCGACGTCGCAACCTCGATCGCCCTCGAGGGCGGGAAACGGCGCCCGGTCGCCGATGCCGGACTCGGCGATCCAGTACCCGTGAGCGTCGTGGCGCATCGAGGCGGCACTCTAGGTCAAGCAGGATCCCGGCCGGGGTCCACAACGGTCAAAGTGGCGCCGTCGGCTTGTTCGATCCGTACCCCTCAGGCGGAGACCGGAGCCTCTGCCGCACGGGCGATGCTGCGCTTGGCGAGGGTCGCCTGCGCATCGATCACCTCGTCGCCGGGACCGGGCAAGCGGCGGGTCCAGACGCCCTGCGCGTCGAGCGTCCAGGCGCCGGCGTTGTCGGCCAGGCTGACATCGAGGATCTCCCCCAGCTCGGCGCGGATCGACTCGTCCTCCACCGGGATCACCAGCTCGACGCGGCTGTAGAGGTTCCGTGGCATCAGGTCGGCCGAGCCGGTGTAGACCACGGCCGAGCCGGGCCGCTCGAACGAGTAGATCCGCGAGTGCTCGAGGAACCGGCCGAGCACCGAGACGACCTCGATGTTCTCGGAGATCCCCGGCACCCCCGGCCGCAGCGCGCAGATGCCGCGCACGTTGAGCTTCACCTCCACCCCCGCCCGCGAGGCCCGATACAGGGCCTTGATCAGGCGCGGGTCGAGCAGCGAGTTCATCTTCATCCGGATCCGGGAAGGAGCACCCGGCGAATGCTCGGCGATCATCCGGTCGATCTCCGCGGTCAGCTCCCCGGCGAGGTTGTAGGGGGCGATCAGGGCCTTGCGGTAGTTCTGCGGATGGGCGTAGCCGGTCAGGTAGTTGAACATCTCGGCGATGTCGGCGCAGATGTCGGGGTCGGCGGTGAAGATCCCGAGGTCCGTGTACAGGCGAGCGGTCTTCGGGTTGTAGTTGCCGGTGCCGATGTGGGCGTAGTGGCGGACGCCATCGCCCTCGCGGCGGGCGATCAGCGCGCACTTGGCGTGGGTCTTGAGCGCGGGGATGCCGTAGACGACGTGGACTCCGGCCTGCTCGAGCTTCTTCGCCCAGCGGATGTTCGCCTGCTCGTCGAAGCGGGCCTTCAGCTCCACCATGCAGACCGCCTGCTTGCCGCGCTCGGAGGCGAGGATCAAGGCCGGGACCAGGGGTGAGTCGTCGCTCGTCCGATACACGGTCTGCTTGATCGCGAGCACGTCGGGGTCGTTGACCGCCTGGCGGACGAAGGCATCGACCGACGTCGAGAACGAGTCATAGGGGTGATGGACGAGGATGTCGGCTTCTCGGATCGCCGCGAACATGTCGAACGGCTGGTTGTCCGGCGAGCGCAGGCGCGGCTGGGTCACCCCCGAGAACGGCTCGTAGCGGAGCTCCGGATCCCCACTCACCCCGACGACGTCGAAGAGGTCGTCCATGCCCATGTGATGGACGTCGTAGACGCTTTCCTCCTCGACCTCGAGCAGGGTGATCAGACGCTCGCGAAGGCGGGGCTCGAGCTCACCCTCGAGCTCCAGCCGGACCACCTCGCCGAAGCGGCGGCGGCGGATCTCCTCCTCGACCGCCTGCCGCAGGTCGTCGGCTTCGTCGGAGACGTCGTAGTCGGTGTCGCGCGTGACTCGGAACAGGGTGTGCCCGAGGATCTCCATCCCCGGGAACAGCGTCTCGAGGTTCTGCGAGATCACCTCCTCCAGCGGGATGAACGTCCGGCCGTCCCCGATCGGCAGGAACCTGCGCAGCAGCTCCTTCGGGACCTTGACCCGGGCGAGCACCTCGACGTCCTGCTCCGGATCCCGGAGGACGACGAGCAGGCTGAGCGAGAGGTTGGAGATGTAGGGGAACGGACGACCGATCCCGAAGACCAGAGGGGTCAGCGCGGGGAAGACGCGGCTGCGGAAGAGCTCGTCGATCTCAGCCCGCTCCCGCGGGTTCGCCTCCGCCCAGCCGATGATCCTGATCCCCTGCTCGGCGAGCGCCGGCTGCAGCTCCTCCTCGAAGCAGCGCTCGAGCCGCTGCCGTTGAGCGGTCGTGCGCTCGCGGACGGCCTCGAGCACGTCCTGGGGCTGGAGCCGGTCGGCGCCGCTGGGTGGCAGCGAGGCGACGATCTTGTCGTGCACGCCCGCGACCCGGACCATGAAGAACTCGTCGAGGTTGTCCTCGTAGATCGCGCAGAACTTGACCCGCTCCAGCAGCGGCACCGAGCGGTCCTCGGTGAGCTGCAGGACGCGATCGTTGAACTCGAGCCAGGAGAGCTCGCGGTTGAAGTAGAGCCAGGGGTCGTCGAGGTCGGGCGCGGGCTCCGGGGATGGCTCGGGCGGCGGGGCAGCGGATGGCGGCGGGGCGGGCGGCGATCCGACCACGTCCTCGACCCGAGGTGGAGGGGCGTAGGCGGGCGCGGGCTGCTCGACGGGGGCCTGCTCGGGAGCGGGCGGCTCGGCGGGGATCGGCTCGGAGGCGGGCTGCTCGGCGGGAGCCTGCTCGGGAGCGGGCGAGCGCTCGGGTGCCGTGGCCGGCGGCGCTGCCTGGCGCGCTTCGGAACGGCGCTCCGGCGATATCCAGGCCAGCCAGCCTCCGCGTCGGCTCTCCGGCTCCTCCCCCTCGCCGTTGACCTGTGAATCGTCCACCTCGCTCAACTGTAGACCGCGGCGGCGCCTGGCGCACGTCCTTTCCCGACCCGGGCACGTTCGACCGCAAGTCGGTACCCGTCGCCGAGCTGGGCGAGCGCGCCGGCCCAGCTGCGCTCCGCAGCCGTGGCGATCCCTCCACGGATCAGCCGCTGGCGCAGCGGCTCGCTCTCGATCACCCGGACCAGCTTGGCGGCCAGCTCGATCGCTTCGGGCTCGGCCAGCAGGCCGTTGCGGCCGTGCTCGATCAGATCGGCGGGGCCGCCGCGGCGAACCGCGATCACCGGCAGGCCGGAGGCCTGCGCCTCGACGACGACCTGGCCGTAGGTGTCGGTCTCCGACGGGAAGACGAAAGCGTCGGCGGCGGCGTACGCGCCCGCGAGCCGATCCCCGGAGAGCCAGCCGAGCCACTCCGCCCCCTCGCCAACCCGCTCCAGGAGCTGATCGCGCTCAGGACCGTCCCCGGCGAGCAGCAGCCGCAGCGACGGGATCCGATGGCGGGCGATCGTGAACGCGTCGGCGAGCAGGTCCATCCCCTTCTCCCTGGTCAGCCGGCCCGCGTAGAGGACGTTGATCTGATCGCCGTGCCGCGCCTCGGGCAGCGGCGGGTGGGTGGGCGCGAACAAGTCCGTGTCCACCCCGCGGATCCAGCGCGCGATCCGCTCGCCCTCGACGCCGAGCGCGGCGAGCGTCCGATCGGCGGCGGTGCTCGGAGAGAGGACGACCTCGCACTCGCCGTAGAAGAGGCTCATCGCCAGCGCGGTCGTCGAGGCGAGGGAGTCGCTGCCGCTGCGAAGGCGCGCGTAGTCGACCAGCTCGGTGTGGTGGCTGCCCAGCAGGGGCGTTCCGGTCATGCGCGCGATCAGCGCCGCGGTCGCCCCGGATGGCCCCGGGGTCGCCGGATGGAGGAGGTCGTAGCGACCCTCGCTGATCGCCTCGACCAGGCTCGGCAGCTCGGGGATCCCGACGCGCATGCCCTCGTAGAACGGGACGTCGAGATCGGTCGCCGCGGGCAGTCGGCGGTCGACGCCGCGATCGGTGCCGATCACCTCGACCTCACAGCCGGGCACGCCGTGAGCGCGGATCCGCTCGATCGTGCTCGCGACACCGTGAGGGGCGTCGATCGCGTCGACGAGCAGGCCGACCCGCAAGGGCTCCTCGCGCCCGCCCGCCGAAGCGTCGATCCGGCGGCGCTCCCCGGCGAGGAAGGCGATCGCGGGAACGTAGGGAACGACCGGCAGCGAGGCGTCGAAGAACCCGGCGAGGGCATCGCCGGGCGAGGGCAGCTCATCCCCGGACCCGATCCGCGCGGCTGAGCTTGGAGAGCTGCGAGGCGGTGGAGTGGCAGTGGAGGTCGGCGCGGCTCATTCAAGGTAAGCGTGAAGCGCCGCACCGGCGAGGAAGTGAAATCCCTGCGAATGAGTCGTGAAAGTTCGGTGAACGGCTCGGGGGCCGCCGCCTGCGCCCATTGAAGGACCGCGGCCCCGAACACGACGCCATCGACGGCCAAGCATGAGCGCGCTGGTGCCATCCGTGCCGCCGCAGGGACACGGCGGCACTTCCGTTGCGGCGGGGACCCTCGAGGCGGGTCCTTCAGTCGGCGAAGACGACCTTCTCGACCGCGGCGGTCTCGGCCTCGCAGCGGATCACGGCGGGCGCCTTGCCGAGCGCGGTATCGGGGTCCTTGAGGCCGTGGCCGGTGAGGACGCAGACGACGCTCTCCGGCGGCGGACCCTCGGCGACCGGCAGCCCGTGGGCGAGCAGGCCCGCGACCGACGCTGCCGAGGCGGGCTCGCAGAAGACTCCCTCCCCGGAGGCGAGCAGCCTGTAGGCGTCGAGGATCTGCTCGTCGCTGACGGCGGCGATCCGCCCGCGGGAGCCGGTGACCGCGTCCATGGCCTCCTCCCAGCGCGCCGGGTTGCCGATCCGGATCGCCGAGGCGACCGTCTCCG
>CAZXKG010000122.1:0-7606 GCA_964641695.1 uncultured Conexibacter sp. | reverse complement strand
CGAAGTGCGTCGTTCCGAAGCTGGCCGGCAAGACGCTTCCGCAGGCGAAGCAGGCGCTGCGGGCTGCCGACTGCAAGCTCGGCGAGGTCAAGCGGCCGAACAAGCGCAAGGGCAAGAAGCTCCGACGGCCGCTCGTCGTCAAGTCGTCGAAGCCGGGCGCGGGCGCCACGCCGAAGAACGGCAAGGTCGCCCTGAAGCTGAAGCAGAGGCCCAAGAAGCTCAAGACGGCCCGCCGGTAGTACCCTCGCGGGGCTCATGCCCCGCCCGGCCGCGGCCCAAGTCCCCCGTCGTCGCTGGTCTGGTGGGCTGCGATGAAGCCGCCCCGTCCACCTGAGCTCGGCGAGCTGCGCGCGTTCTGCACCGCCGCGGACATGGGCTCGATCGGGCGGGCGGCGATCCGGCTCGGGATCTCCCAGCCGGCCCTGTCGAAGCGGATCCGCAGCCTCGAGGCGATCGCCGGGGTCGAGCTGCTCGAACGCTCGCCGCGCGGAGTCACCCTGAACGTCGCCGGCCGCCGCCTCTACGCCGAGGCCCGCAAGCTGCTCGAGCAGGCGGAGGTGGTCGAGGGGCTGATGGGCGGGCTGCTTCCCGAGCTGCCGCCGGTCCGCCTGGCGGTCTCGCACACGATCGCCGAGTTCCTGCTTCCGGCGGTGCTGGTCACCTTCGAAGCCCAGATCGACGAGCACTCCCCCCATTCCCTGGAGCTGACCGTGGGCAACTCGGCGATGGCCCGGAGGCTGGTCGGCGGCGGCGGCGCGGACCTCGGGATCGTCGCGGTCGATCCCGGTGCGCCCGATGACGGCCTCGAGGAACGGCAGCTGTTCGAGGATCGGATCGTCGTCGCGGTTCCGCCCGAGCATCGCTGGGCGCGTCGCAAGGAGGTCCCGCTCGTCGAGTTCCTCCGCACTCCGATGGTGATGCGAGATCCGGAGGCGAACTCGCGGCGCGTGGTCGAGGCGATCCTCGCCGAGCGCAACCTCTCGATGGCCGCGCCGCTGGCCGAGGTCGGCAACACCTTCGCCGTACGCCGCGTCGCGATCGAGCGCAGCGCTCCGGCGCTGCTCTCCTCGCTCGCGGTCGCCGAGGACGAGCGCCTGACCGAGAGGCCGATCGCGGAGCTCGAGCTGACCCGCAGCTTCGTCACGGTCAGCAGGGGAGGCGCATCGTTGCCGCCGGCGGCGAAGCGCCTCGTGAAGCTCCTCGACTCGCAGCTCCGCAGGCCAGCTCGCTCATAACCATACGTTATGCCCTCCAGGCCGATCACGGGCCCAGAATATGTACAGATCCCCTGTGTAAAAGGACGTCCGCGCCTAGATTCGGATCACACACCACGACGGTTGGAGGGATCCGATGAGAACCGACTCGACGATCAGCGATCTGGAAGCGGACGCGCTGCGTCACACGATCGACAGCGAGGTCGATGACCGCCTCGCCAACGAGAGCCTGAAGTCGAACCTGGCGATGATGGTTTCCGGCTTCGCGGTCCTGATGGTGGCCGTGGCCTCGATCGCGGTCATGCTGATCGGCGCCGACGACGGCTCTGCAGAGGGGCAGGAGGCGGCGGCGGCCGACCCCGCGACGGAGATGACGCACATGGATCACGGCACGGCGCCCGTAGCGGCGGTGGCGGCCGACGATCCCGCCGCCGAGGGGATCGAGTACGAGAAGTACGAGTGGGTCGATCCCACGCTTCCCGATCCGCCTCCCGGCGCCGTGAAGGAGTTCGAGATCGACGTCTACGAGCACGTCACCAGGGTCGCCGATGACCTGGCGCCCACGCGGGTCTGGTCATACGCGGTCAACGGCGTCGAGCACCGCGGCACCGGCGTCTCCGAGCCCCTGGTCGTGACCGAGGGCGACGAGGTCAAGATCACGCTGCTCAACGGCTCGAACAAGAAGATGGACGTCAAGTTCCCCCACTCACTCGACTTCCACTCGGCGGAGGTCGCTCCCGATGTCGCGTTCGCCTCGGTCAACCCCGGGGAGAAGCACGTGATCGAGTTCACGGCCGAGCACCCCGGCGTGTTCATGTACCACTGCGCGACCGCTCCCGTCCTCCATCACACGGCAGCCGGGATGATGGGCATGATGGTCGTCAAGCCCCGCGAGCTGGCGCCCGTCGATCGCGAGCTGTGGGTCGTCCAGCAGGAGTACTACCCCGGCGCGCCCGGCGAGGACGCCGACTACGCGAAGGCCCAGGCGGCGGCGCCCGACGTGATCGCGTTCAACGGCTACGCGAACCAGTACATGGATCACAAGCCGATCTCGGTCGACAAGGGCGAGCGCATCCGCATGTACGTGCTCAACGCGGGACCCTCGATCTGGTCCGCCTTCCACGTGATCGGCACGGTCTTCGACAAGGCCGTCACCGACAACGGCGTGGCCGAGCACGCGCAGACGGTCAACCTGGCGCCGAGTCAGGGTGGCTATGTGGAGCTGACGCTCGCCGAGGAAGGCTCATACCCCTTCGTCACGCACGCCTTCGCGGACATGGAGAAGGGCGCGGTGGGGATCCTCCAGACCAAGAACGCCAAGAGCAAGATGGAGCACTGAACGACCGGCCCTGCGGCGTGCACGGCCGGTGGATTCAGGCGGAGGGCCCCGGCACTGGCCGGGGCCCTCCGTACGTATGGGACACCGCCCAACGCTCGGATGTGGCATCGGGCGAGCGATCCGCCCGCGGGAGAGGTGCCGCTTTGACAAACATGAGCGTTCATCCGTAGTGTCCAGAGCCGCTCTGCTCGAGGAGCGAACGGACGGGGACGACTCCAAGGAGACCAAGTTGACGGACGGCATCGGGAACTTGCGGGCCGGGATGGCGGTCGCGCTGATCTCACTCCTCGCGTTGAGCGTCGGCGCTGCGACGGCGAGCGCCGCGCCACTCTCGATGACGTTCACCGAAGCGCGGGCCAACGTCGGAGAGCTCCTCAGGCGAGCCGTTCATCCACGGCCGGACCGGGACGGGAGCGATCGCCGGGACGTGGGAGGACATGACCGCAACCAGTTCGGAGAACCCGGCCTTCTGCCAGAGTGTCGAGAACAACGTCGGCGACCCCGGCGGCATCTGGCTCTACGCGCAAGGCGACATCGACCCGCCGACGGCGCCGGTGCTCACCGCCACCGAGCCGGCGTCGCCCGCCGAGAGCGGCACTCCGCGGATCATCGGTTCCGCCGAGGCGGGATCGACTGTGAAGGTCTACGCGGGCCCGGACTGCGCGGGCTCGCCACTCGCCACCGCTACCGCGGCCGAGCTCGCCTCGCCCGGGATCTCGGTCGAAGTCGCGGAAGGGGTCACGGCGACCTTCTCGGCGACCGCCACCGACGCGGCGAGCAACGTCTCGGGCTGCTCGGCATCGATCTCCTACACCCACAAGAAGCCGCCGACGCCGGATCCAGATCCAGACCCGGACCCCGACCCTGATCCGGACCCGACGTGCACCGTCCCGAAGCTGGTGGGGAAGAAGCTTCCGAAGGCGAAGAGGGCGCTGAAGAAGGCCGGCTGCAAGCTCGGTAAGGTCAAGCGACCGAAGCAGCGGAAGGGCAAGAAGCGCCGCCCGCTCGTCGTCAAGTCGTCCACTCCCGGAGCGGGAGCGACGCCTGCCAACGGCAAGGTCAACCTGAAGCTCAAGAAGAACCCCAAGCCGAAGTCGAAGCGCCGAGCACCGCGCCGCTAGGGCGCGGGAGGCGGCCAACGGGTCGCATGCGGGTCGATCTTGGCGAGCCCAGGAGAGCTGCTGCCAAGAAGAGGAAGGCGCCGTGGCCAAACAGGGCCATAGGCCGACCGATGACGCCGGTGAACGATCTGGCGAGCCTGGGAGCGCTGCTGCCAAGGAAGAGGGAGGTGAAGCGGCCAACAGGGCCGTGAGCCGACCGATGACGCCGGTGAACGATCTGGCGAGCCTGGGAGGGTCGCTGCCAAGGAAGAGGGAGGTGAAGCGGCCAACAGGGCCGTGAGCCGACCGATGACGCCGGCAGCGGCCCTCCCAGGCCGCCAGATGGCGAGGGCCGGGATCGAACCGGCGACACCACGATTTTCAGTCGTGTGCTCTACCAACTGAGCTACCTCGCCTCGAGGCGGTAAGGCTAATGGAGCGCGGTCGCTCCCGGCTCAACGCCCCGCGCCCAGCATCCTCCCCATCAGCTCGACCGAGCCGGCCTTGTGGAGGTGGTCGTTGAGGTTGCCGCACTTGGGGCTCTGCACGCAGGACGGGCAGCCCTCGGCGCAGGGGCATTCGCTGACCAGCCGGTGGGCATCGGTAACCAGCTGGGGGAACTCCTCGTAGCCGCGACGGGTGATGCCGACGCCGCCGGGATGGCCGTCGTAGATGAAGATCGTCGGCCGGCCGGTCTGCATGTGGACGTTGGTGGAGAGCCCGCCGATGTCCCAGCGGTCGCACATCGCCAGCAGTGGCAGGACGGCGATCTGGGAGTGCTCGGAGGCATGGAGGGAGCCGAGGAGGGCATCGGTGGGAAGGGCGTCCGGCCCGACCATCTCCTCCGGTAGGACGTACCAGAGCGCCTGGGTCGGGTAGCTCTGCTCGGGCAGGTCGAGGGCGGCGAAGTCGAACGCCTGGTCACCCTGGCTGTCGGCACCCTGGTTATCGGTGCGCTGCCCATGGACACCCTGGCCGTGAACACCTTGGCTGTCGGCGATCCGCCTGCGCTGGAAGCCGATCACCTGCTGGCTGACCGAGACGATCCCGAAGTTGAGCTCGACCCCGAGCGCCTCCCGCCGGGCCTCGACCCGCTCTATGTATATGTCGGTCTCCTGCCGGGGCTGCGTGTACCAGTCGCCCGAGAAGGGCTGGACGATCGCGCGGCGACCCTCGACGTCGAGCTCCCGCACTTCGTAGGAGCGACCGAGGTGGAGGTAGACCGCACCCGGATGGACAGTCGAGAACGCACGCTCCGCCTCCACGGTCCCGAGCAGCTCCCCCGACTCCGAATCGACGACCGTGACGTTGTCCGCCGAGGCCGAGCGCAGGCCGACGTTGCCCGCGGGGTAGCCGGCGCCGCGCACGCGCAGCATCCCGGCCCGCCCCTTGCGCAGGTACCCGGCGGCGATCAGCGCGTCGGCGCGCTCGCGCCAGTTGCTGCCGAGCAGCTCGTCGTCGCGCGGTCCGCCCAGCGGGGACTCGAAGGCGGCGGCGAGCAGGTGGGCGGACTGGATCCGCTCGTTGGTCGGGTCGAGGATCGCCGCCTCGACCCCGCGGCCGAGGAACTCGTCGGGGTGGCGGCAGAAGAACTGGTCGAGGCCGTCGATCCCGGCGATGTAGACGGCGAGCCCCTCCCGCCGGCGGCCTGCCCTCCCCCACATCTGCCGCAGGCTCGCGACGGTGCCGGGGAAGCCGACGACGACCGCCGCGTCTAGCTCCCCGATGTCGATCCCGAGCTCGAGCGCGCTGGTCGCGACCACGGCCCGCAGCTCGCCGCCGCTCAGGCGCGCCTCGATCTCGCGCCGCTGCTGGGGCGTGTAGCCGGCGCGATAAGGGGCAATGGCGTCGGCGAGGTCACGACGCCCGTCGTCGATCAGGCGCTCACGGCAGAAGCGGTGGATCAGCTCGGCGCCCCGGCGGCTGCCGACGAAGCAGATCGTCCGCGCCCCCTGGACGACCAGCTCGGCGAGCATGTCGGCAGCCTCCGAGAGTGCCGAGCGCCGAGCCCCCGCCTTGCGGTCGGTCAGCGGCGGGTTCCACATCGCGATCCGGCGGCCGGCGCGGGGGGCGCCATCGTCGGCGACCAGCTCGAACGGGGCCCCGACCAGGCGCTCGGCCAGCTCCAGCGGGTTCGCGATCGTCGCCGAGGTGAGGATGAAGCGCGGCTCCGACCCGTAGATCGCGGCGACCCTGCGGAGGCGGCGGAGGACGTTGGCGACGTGCGATCCGAAGACGCCGCGGTAGACGTGCGCCTCGTCCACGACCACGTAGCGGAGGTTGGAGAAGACGTCCCCCCAGTTCTTGTGGTGCGGCAGGACGCCGACGTGGAGCATGTCCGGGTTGGTCAGGATCAGGTTCGAGCGGCGCCGGATCGCCGGGCGCTCCTCGCGCGGGGTGTCCCCGTCGTAGATCGCCAGGCGCAGGTCGGTGGGCGCGATCTCGGCCAGCTTCCGGGCTTGGTCCTGGGCCAGGGCCTTGGTCGGATACAGGTAGAAGGCGCGGCTGGAGGGATCGCGGGCGATCGCGTCGAGCACCGGCATGTTGAAGGCAAGCGACTTGCCGGAGGCGGTGCCGCTGGTGACGACCACGTTCGACTCCTCGACCGCTCGCAGCGCCGCGAGCTGATGGGCGTAGAGGGTGCGGATCCCACTCGCTTCGAGCGCAGCGCGCAGGCCGGCGTCGAGCTGCGCGGGTAGCGGGACCTCGTTGGCGGCCTCCTCCCGCTCGGCGCTCTCGGCGACGAGACGGGCATCCTCACGGCCCGGGTCGATCGCGGCCCGCCACGCGGCGTCGACGAGGTTGTCGGCCTTGGCGCCCACCCATCAACCGTACTTCCGCTCAGGTGTCGGGACCGTCACGCATCGTTCGTGAGGCAGACGCCCGAACGCCGAAGGTCAGGAGTCGAGACCGGGGATCGGGTCGATCGGCAGCTCGCCGTGTATCTCGACAAGGCCCAGTAGGTCGTTCCTGTCCCGCGGGCGATCGCTGAGACGCTTGAAGGCGACGATGCTGCGTAGCCCGGCGACCAGGATCTCCGCCCCACCGTAGTTGGCCGCAAGCGCCCTGGACTCGACGGTGTCGTAGTCGAGGGGGGAGACGCCGCCCCTCAGGACATCGATCAAACCGGCGGTGGTGACGACGCGTAGGTGGTTCCGCCCGAGTAGGTGCTCCTCAGTGACGGGCGCATCGTCCTGAAGCCTCCTTGCGTCGAGCGCCTTGAGGGCGGAGACGACAAGCCGATCGTTCTCGTCGTCGTCCGGGACGAGGAGATCGATGTCCTCGGTGGCGCGGATGAACCGGTTGGCGATGACCGCGAATCCGCCGATGACGACAAACCGCGCGCCCGCGTCGGCCAAGGCCGCCACCGCGACGTCGAGCTCAGGTTCGAGGGGAGTCACCGGACGACCCCACAGCCCGCAGAAGCGCGACAGCCTGCGCTGACAGACGCTGGCCACGCCCGAGAAGCTCGCCTACCGGCGTATCTGGCGGAGGCGTCAGGATCCGCCTCTTCTCTTCACTCAACCGAGCCCACTCGGCGTCATGGCCGGGGGCGAGAGGCGGGCCGGATCGCTTCCTCATGTGGCCGATGTTACGCCTCTAGGCGGCCAACTCGGCCGCGGCAGGAGGGCCGACGCCAAGCGTTCGTGCCAACCCTTCGCCCACCTCTCCAAGCAACGGGACCAGGCGGTCGGTCTCCCCCGTCAGCTCCGCCGAGCGGATCACCTCGAGGACCGAGGCGGCGGCGAAGGCGAGGCGAGGATCATCGGCGGAGGCATCGGATGCCGTCGCCAGCAGATCCGTGATCGCTGACCTGAGCGCGCTCTTCCGCGCCCCGTCGACGTCGTCGGCAGCCGCATCCGGCAGATGCGCCATCTCGACGATCAGGATGCGTCGGCGCTCGTCGTCTGAGTTGAGCGCCTCGGCCAAGGCGCCGAGCAAGGCGGGAACAT
>CAZXKG010000121.1:2676-7720 GCA_964641695.1 uncultured Conexibacter sp. | reverse complement strand
GACCGCTCGAGATTCCACTTCTCATCCCACTTTGCGGAGGACCGTGAACTTGAAGGGGAAGTTCACGGTCCTTTCGCAGCGAAAAGCAAGATTCCAACGAAGAGGAGCACCACCAGATGACAGCCATGAGCCCGGGGAGCAGGAGCTTCCTCACCCCAACGCGGATCGCCCTTGCGATCGCAGCGGCACTCGCCTTCGCCTTCGTCGCGGTCTCGACGCCGGCCGACGCGAAGGCGAAGAAGGACAAGACCGCTCAGCAGATCAAGAAGCTGACCAAGCAGGTCAAGAAGGCCAACAAGCTCGCCCAGCAGGCCAATGCCGCAGCCGCTGCGGCGGTCGAGACGGCCAACGCCGCGTTGGAGCAGGGCGGACCGCAGGGCCCGGCGGGACCGGCGGGTGAGCAGGGGGAGCAGGGGGAGCAGGGATCCCAAGGCGTGCAGGGTCTTCCGGGCGAGGATGGTGATCCTGGCGCGGACGGATCGGACGGCGCCCCCGGTAGTCCTTGGACCGCCGGCGGAACCCTGCCAAGCGGCGAAACGGAGACCGGTGCCTGGACGGTGGGCGGTACGACGGCGGCCGCCAACGGTGTCTACGCCGCGATCTCGTTCACGATCCCGCTCACGTCGAGCCTCAGCGGCTCGAACGTCCACTACTTCGCGGATGGGGATTTCTCTACCCACTGTCTGGGAACCGTGGATGCCCCCACCGCCGACCAAGGCCACCTGTGTGTTTACGGCTACACGTATGGCACGGACTTCGATTCGATCGTCTCTCCTGGTGGCGCCACCGGAACCGGTACGTCCGGTGCAGTCGTGGTGTACGTCCCGAACAGCGACGACTCGTTCGGCTTCGGCTCATGGGCGGTTACGGCACCCTGACGTTTCCGCGACTCTCGTCATCCATCGGATCCAAGGAGCAGCAGATCGATGAGAAAGTGGACGGTCACCCTGGCGGCTGTAGCGGCCGCAACGTGTGCGCTCGTCGCCCCGGCCCTGGCATCGGCCGATGATCCACCACTTTTCTGGCATGCCTGTGACGGCAATCAGCCGGACGAGGGGGCCGGTCAGTGCTTCGTCCCGACCGGGGTCGCGGTCGACCCGGCTACTGGAGCCGTTTACGTGACTGACTACGTGAACGACCGGGTGCAGGAGTTCACCGTCTGGGGGCTGTTCGTGCGTGCTTTCGGCTGGGATGTCGCTCCTGACGGTGCTCCCGGCGATACTGCCGAGGATCGATTGGAGACCTGCACCGACCAGTGCCAGGCCGGCGATCGAGGTGACGGTCCCGGTCAGCTCATGGGGCCTTCCGGAATCGCGGTCAACTCGCACGGCGACGTCGTAGTAGTCGACGATCAGGCCAACCGCATCCAGAGCTTCAGTACCGACGGGTCCGATGTCCAGTTCGGCTGGGCGGTCGGCAAGGGTGTCGAGCAGGGCCCGGTCAATCCGGGCGATCGATGCACCGCATCCGACGTCGAGGCAGGCGATCAGTGCGGGTCGGGATCGACCGGAACGGGGCCGAGCCAGTTCTCCGGTGATTGGCCGATCCGCAGGACCTTCCTCGCAGTCGGACCCGATGACGAGATCTACGTCGGCGACCGCGATCGAATTCAGACGTTCGATGCGTCGGGTGCCCATCAGCGCGATATCCCGCTGCCCGAGCCCGGCATCGTCGGTGCGCTCGCGGCTGACCCGAGCAGCGGCGACCTCTACTTCAGCTACGCGAGCTCGATCGATTGGGGCTACGCGAATCAACCCGATGTCTACCGGCTTGATCCGGTCGCCGGCACCGTTGAGGACAGCCTGTCGATCCGTATACCGATCGCGATCGCCGTCGACACGAAAGGGGGTGTCCACGTCTACGACGATCAGTCCTACACCGGCACCGGTTCATACGGGTCACCGCCGAATCATGAAGCTCGGATCCTCCGTTTTGATTCAGTCGGCGAGGGGCTCGGTCCGACGTTGTCCGGGCAGTTCGAGGGTCCGAGGGGCATCGCGGTCAGCACTTCCTGCGGCATCCCGGGCACGGATGTCTACGTCCCGGATCTCCGGGCGTTCAAGGATCCAAGCTCCCTGGTGCGGGCCTACGGTTCGCCGCCCGATCCCGCGCAGTGCCCCCCTCCGGAGCGGGCACCGTCGATCAACGCCGCCTACGGTTCCGACGTCGGCACCGAAGGCGCAACCCTAGCCGCAAGAATCAACCCTCATTACTGGCCGCATACGAGCTACCACGTCGAGTACGGCCCCGACGATTGCGGTTCGAGCTCATGCCAGTCAACTGACTCCGCCGACCTCGGCACCGACGTCACGAACGAGAATGTGACCGGCGAGATCTCGATCTCCGACCTTGAGCCTGGGACCAGGTACCACTACCGCTTCGTCGCCGAGAGTGAGGGCGGTGGTCCGACCTATGGGCCTGACGAGATCTTCACCACCTTTCGCAAACCCGAGCGCCGAACTGACTGCCCGAATCAGAAGGTCAGGATCGGTCGCTCGACAAACCTCCCCGACTGCCGTGCCTACGAGTTGGTCTCCCCTCAGGATAAGTCCGGCGACGCGAAGATCAACGAGGGCCCGATGGAGCTCGCGCGTGCCGATGGCAACGCGATCTCCTACACGTCGATTCGTGCCTTCGCGGACCCAGTGGCATCGGATTTCGCCAACCAGTACATCGCCCAGCGCGATCCTGATCTCGGTTGGCAGAACCGTCAGATCAACCCTCCCCGCTCCGGGTCGTCCTTCTTCACGTTCGGTCGGATCTCCTCGCACCTTCAAGGGATGTCGGATGACTTCTGCTCCTTCTTCTTCCTTCAGGATGTCGACAACCCGTTGACGCCGGGCGACAACGCCGGCTATGCGGACCTCTACCGTCGCAACACCTGCGACGACCCGTCTGGCTACGAGCTCATCACCAGTGCGGGACCCCAGAATCCGGCGCCGAATGGTCTGCCGCCGGGTGCCCAGGACTCTTACTGGCCGAAGGTTCAGGGCTTCTCTACCGACGGCTCCAAGGCCTTCTTCCGCGCGAACGCGAAGTTGACGAGCAACGCATCCCCGGCCAAGGGGTTCCAGCTCTACGTGAACTCGAACGGCTCACTGCGCCTCGTCAGCGTGTTGCCGAACGGAGCCTCCGCAACCGAGCAATCCTCGTTTGGGGCCTTCAACCATCCATTCAATTCGTTCCTCGATTACGACATGAATCTGCAGCACGACCGCCTCGAGCACGCTGTCTCGGACGACGGGTCGAGGGTGTTCTGGTCGACGAGCACTGTGATCAACGGTCCTGGGTACGGCAAGATCTACATGCGGACGAATCCGGACCGGTCGCAGAGCCCGGTTTCCGGTGGTGTCTGCACCGATCCCGCGCGCGCCTGCACGATGAACATCTCAGGCCTCGTGACGACGGGGTCAGCTCTCTACTGGGACGCCAGCCCAGATGGGAGTGAAGTCCTGATCAGCGGCGTCGGCTCGCCCGCCGACGGCAACCTTTACGTCATCGACACCGACACGTCGACACCGCATCTGATCGGTTCCGGGACGCTCGGAGTGGTCGGTGGCTCAGAGGATCTCGACACCGTCTACTTCGCCTCTAGGGACGACTTGGGTGGTGGTGGAACTACGGGCAGGCGCAACATCTACAGATGGGAGAAGGGCACCGGGCTCACGTTCGTCGTAACCCTGGGCGGGACGTCGGCCGGGTCGGCGTTCTTCGCTGACAGGCGTACCTTCGAACACGACGCGCTCCTGCATTCGGCCCGCGTGAGCGCCGACGGTGAACGGCTCGTGTTCGCCTCGCAGGCAAATCTCACCGGGGCGGATAACGCCGAGTTGCACAGTGCCGATCCGACGCTTCAGGTGTTCATGTTCGACGCGACCACGGACACCCTGAGGTGTATCTCCTGTAACGGAACCGGTAGCCGTCCGATCGGCTCGCGTACGCGGCAGAGCGGCGAGCGTGCGGAGGAAACCAGCTCCGGCTTCATCCGCGGCTGGAACTACAACCTTCACGCTTCGCGTTCGATCAGCGCTGACGGCGACAAGGTCTTCTTCGAAAGCTACGACCGCCTCGCCGCTGCTGACATCAATGGAGTAGGCGACGTCTACGAGTGGCAAGCCGGTGGGGCAGGTGAATGCACCCAGGAAAGTCCTATATGGAATGAGGCGGCCGACGGCTGCGTGAGCCTGCTGACCAGCGGCAAGGAAACCCACAGCTCCGAGCTCATCGACGCATCCGAGTCGGGTGAAGACGTCTTCATCCGCACCCGCGAGCGGCTGCTGCCATCGGATGGTGATGACAACTTCGACATCTACGACGTCCGCGTGGACGGCGGCTTCGCTGAGCCGGTCTCCACCGACCTCTGCGAAGGCGACGAATGCCAGGGTCCGGTAGCCGCGCCGCCGCCCGGGAGCGGCCCCAGTACGACCAACCCGGGCTCGGGTAACCCGGCTCAAATGACTGACTGCTCGTCGCGTCAACGGACGGTCAAGAAGGCGAAGAAACGTCTGGCTAGGGCCCATGGCAAGAAGCAGAAGCGGAAGGCGAAGAAGCGTCTGCGCAAAGCGAAGTCCAAGCTCAACAGGTGCCGCCAGGGAGATAACTCGTGAAGCGGGGGGGACGACGGATGGTTCTGAGGTCTATCGCTGCCTTGGTGGCCATCACGGCAACGAACTCCTTCGCCGGAACCGGTGTCGTTCAGGCTGATGACGACTTCGGCTTTAGCTTGTTGACCGCAGGTACACACGATGCATCGGCTGCACCTCAGACCGAGGCCGGCTCCCATCCGAACTCGTTCGATGTCTCGTTCGCGGTCAACACAAAGCCAACTGCTCCCGGGACCGATCCGAGCGCTCTGCCCATCGAGCAACTCAAGAACGCCGACGTTGCCCTCCCCTTGGGGTTCGTCGGTGATCCGAGCGCGGTCGCCTCCTGTGACTTCGCGGAGTTCGCCTCAATGGGTGTGGGTGAGTGCCCTCAGTCATCGGCGGTCGGATCGATCAATCTCGAGTTCGGCGCCCCGAACAGCTTCTCGCACCGGCTTATC
>CAZXKG010000121.1:0-2666 GCA_964641695.1 uncultured Conexibacter sp. | reverse complement strand
GCGTCGCCGCGGCGCTCGAAGAGACCTCGTCCCTGCTCGAGGCGAGGCCGCCAGGTTTGGGTTCTTCGTGCTCGGCTTCCCGATCGTCATCGCCGCCAAGGTCAGCCCCGAGCCGCCCTACCGGATCGAGACCTCCTCAGTCAACGCCTACCAGGTCTCCGACATCTACTCGATCGAGCTCAACTTCTGGGGCAACCCCTCTGACCCTGCCCACGACGTTGAACGTCGCGGCGGTTTCACTGGTCCCGAGAAGGCATTCCTCCGCCTGCCCACCTCCTGCCCCGGAGACGATCTCGTTTTCGACTTCGCAATCGACTCCTGGGAGAACCCCGGCAACTGGGTAACGGAAACGCCCATCAGCCCAGCGACGGACGACTGCTCCACCCTCGACTTCGCCCCCGACGTCACCGCCGCCGAGCCGACCACCACCAAGGCCGACGCGGCATCCGGCTTCGACTTCCACACCCACGTCGACGACCCCGGCCTCTCCGACCCCGACGGCCGCGGCCAGTCGGATCTCAAGAGGGCAGTGGTCACCCTGCCCGAGGGGGTCTCGATCAACCCATCCTCAGCCGACGGCCTCGAGGCCTGCTCGCCCGCTCAGGTCGACAAGGAGACCTACGACTCCGACTTCGGAGCGGGCTGCCCGGCAGCGTCGAAGATCGGCACCGTCGAGATCACCACCCCGCTTCTGCCCGACGACCCGGTCGAAGGCTCGATCTTCCTCGCCACCCAGAACGACAACCCCTTCGACTCGCTGCTCGCCGCCTACATCGTCGCCAAGAGCCCCGAGCGCGGAGTCAACCTGGTTCTACCCGGCAAGATCGAGACCGACGAGCAGACCGGCCGAGTGGTAACGAGCTTCGACGACAACCCCCAGTTCCCGTTCACCGACCTCGACGTCCACTTCAAGTCAGGACCGAGGGCCCCGCTGGTGACACCCTCGACCTGCGGCATCTACGAGACGACCACCGAGCTCACCCCCTGGTCGGGAACCGATCCCGTGGTCGAGACCTCGACCTTCACGATCGACAAGGCCCCAGACGGTGGGCCCTGCAAGGCCGGAGATCCAAGTAAGCCCGCCGATTCCTCCGATCAGGCGAAGCTGCCGTTCCACCCGACCCTGAGCGCCGGCACCACCCAAGCCAAGGCCAACTCCCACACCCCCTTCACCCTGCGCCTCACCCGCCCCGAGGGCAACCAGACCCTGAGCAAGCTGAACCTGAAGATGCCCCCCGGCCTGACCGCCAAGCTCGCCGGCGTCTCCCAGTGCCCTGACGCAACCTTGAACGCGATCAGCAAGCAGGCCGGAACGGGAGCAGCGGAGATCAGCTCCCCATCCTGTCCCGCCAACTCCAAGGTCGGAGTGGCGACGGTAGGCGCCGGCTCCGGCAACCCCCTCTACGTCTCCACCGGCACCGCCTACCTCGCCGGCCCCTACAAAAGCGCCCCCCTGAGCCTGGCGGTGGTGGTCCCAGCCCTCGCCGGCCCCTTCGACCTCGGCACCGAGGTGGTCAGAAACCAGCTGCTCGTCGACCCCCGCACCGCCGAGATAACGGTCGTCTCCGATCCGCTGCCCCAGATCCTCCACGGCATCCCCCTGCGCCTGCGCGACATCAGGGTCAGAGTCGACCGCGAGAGCTTCATGCGCACCGGCACCAACTGCGACCCGCTCCAGATCACATCGCAGATCACCGGCTCCGGTGGGGCGAGCGCAACCCCCGCAAACCACTTCCAGCTCTCCGGCTGCGGAGAGCTCGGCTTCAGCCCGAAGCTGAAGCTCAGCTTCGGCCAAAGCCCCAAGGACACCAAGGCCAACGCCCACCCCGAGCTCAACGCCAAGCTCGCCTTCAACGAGGATGACTCGAACATCAAAAGCGTCGAGGTCGCCCTCCCCCAGGGCATCCTCCTAGACCAGGAGCGCCTAGGCCGCATCTGCTCCCGCGCCAACTACGCAGCCCAAACCTGCCCCGAGGAGTCCAAGGTCGGCTACGCCAAGGCAACGACCCCGCTGCTCGAGGATCCAGTCGAAGGCCCCGTCTACCTCAAAGCATCAGACAACCCGCTGCCTGATCTGGCAGCGGATCTCGACGGCCAGATCGACGTCGACCTGTTCGGCAAGATCGACCAGAAGCTCAACAAGAAGGGCCTGAACCAGATCAGGAACACCTTCGACGTCGTCCCCGACGTTCCCGTCTCCGACTTCGAGCTCACCCTCGAGGGCGGCTCAGAGGGCCTTCTGGTCAACAGCCGCAACATCTGCAAGTCGAAGAGCGCCCAGAAGCTCTCGATCGAGATCTCCGCCCACAACGGCTACTCGCTCTCGGAGAAGCCGCTGATCGGATCGGCCTGCCAGAAGATCAACGCCAAGCAGGCCAAGAAGCTCCAAAAGCAGGCCGCCAAGCTGCTGAAGAAGGCGCAGAAGACCAAGAACAAGCGCAAGGCCAAGAAGCTCCGCAAGCAGGCCCGCAAGCTCAAGAAGCAGATCCGGAAGTTGGGGCGCTGAAGGATGAGCGCCCCCGAGATCGCTTCGCAGGCTACGGGGGGCAGCGAGCGCGAGGAGCCCACCGCACCCCCGAGCCCACCCCGCAGGGCTCGGGGGCCGGTGGGCAAGGCCCAAAGCCCCCGCCAGCGCCGCAGCCGCCGGGCGGAGGCGATCAGGGCCA
>CAZXKG010000120.1:0-7798 GCA_964641695.1 uncultured Conexibacter sp. | reverse complement strand
CGGTCCAGCCGGCGTCGAAGGTGCCGCCGGGGGCGAGGAAGCTGCTGAGAAACAGCGCGCCCGCCATCGGCAGGAGCCAGAAGCTGAGCGCGTTGAGGCGGGGGAACGCCATGTCGGGCGCGCCCAGCATCAGCGGCAGCACGTAGTTCGCGATCCCCGCGAAGGCGGGGATGATGAACATGAAGATCATGATCGTCGCGTGGGTGGAGAAGAGCCCGTTGAACATCCCCGGGTCGACGATCTGCGTCCCCGGCTGAGCCAGCTCCGCGCGGATCCCCATCGCCAGCGCGCCGCCGATGAAGAAGAAGATGACCGTGGTGACGATGTACTGGATCCCGATCACCTTGTGATCGGTGTTGAAGAGGAAGTAGTCCCGCCAGGAGTCGGCGCCGTGGCCGGAGTGGTCCTCGGGCAGGGTCGGCTTGCCCGCGGCCCAGCGCAACCAGTAGTCGAAGCAGCCGAGACCGAGCAGGAACCCCAGCGGCGCGGTGATCCCGGGCACGATCACATGCGGGTAGCCGGTCTGCTCGGTCTGGAAGATCTCGAGCCCACTCACCGCCCGGAGGACGACGACGAGGCCGAAGCCGAACAGCGCTCCGCCGAGAGCGCCGAGGAGCGCGCGCGGCCAACCCGGCCGGGTGATCCCACCGCCACCCGAGCCGTTCCGGCGCGGGTGACTGCCGGAAGGCGATGGCCCGAAGGTGCTCGGGCCACTCGGTGATGAGGTGGTCGTGGTCGGTGGTGTCATTCGGGTTGGCCGCGGTTGCGGACCACAAAGCTAGATTGCCACACGCATCGTGTCCAATATATGGTCGGAGGCCAATCGATAAGTTCTTCTTATGAATCTGCGAAGGCTCAGCTACTTCTCCGTGCTCGCCGAGGAGCTCCACTTCGGTCGGGCGGCCGAGCGGATCGGCATCGCCCAGCCCGCCCTGAGCCAGCAGATCCGCCGGCTGGAGACCGAAGTCGGCACCGAGCTGTTCCGCCGCGACCGCCGCGAGGTCCGGCTCTCACCGGCGGGCGAGGCCTTCCGCCCGCACGCCTCGCGCGCGCTGGCCGAAGCCGACGGAGCTGCCGAAGCGGCACGGGCCGCGGCGGGTGGTGAGGTGGGGCACCTCCACGTCGGCTTCATCGAGACGGCGGCGGGGACGGTGATTCCGCGCGCGGTCCGGCGCTTCCGCGCCGAGCGCCCGGGCGTCGGCCTCTCCCTGCACGAGATGGGCGTGGCGCCGCAGCTCGAGGCGTTGCGGGCGGGAAGGCTGGACGTCGCGGTCGTCCGCCCCCCTGTCGACAGCGCCGAGCTCCTGCTCGAGGAGATCTCGGTCGAGGGACTGGTCGCCGCGATCCCCTCCTTCCACCGCCTCGCCCCGCGGGAGTGGCTCGACGCGCGCTCGCTCGCACGCGAGCCGCTGGTGGCGCTCGCCCGCGACGTGGTGCCCGGCCTCTACGACCAGATCCTGCTGCTCATGCAGGAAGCCGGCGGGACCGGCCGGATCGCGCAGGAGGCGACCAGCATCCAGGCCGTCCTCGGCCTCGTCGCCGCCGGGCTCGGCATCGCCGTCCTCCCCGATTCGGTGCGCAGCCTCAGTCGCGACGGGGTCGGGTTCACCTCGATCAGGTCAGCCCAGCGCTCGACCATGATCGGCGTCTACCGCCACGACGACGACTCGCCCCTGATCCACGCGTTCCTCGACGCCGCGAAGGAGCGCTGAACCGCCGCGGTCGGGGTCGGTCGGCGGCCGTGCGCCTCAGTGCGCGATCTCGACCCCGAGCCAGACGATCGCCAGGGAGCCGAGCAGGATCCCCGCCTGCAGCGCGTGCTGCTTCGGCCAGAGCAGGTGGATCGTGGTCAGGGCGACGACGACGCCGACCAGCCCGAGCTTGATCTGCAGCGTCCCCAGGGCCCAGAGCCCGGCGTCGCTCGCCATCCAGACGCCGGTGAGGACGAGCAGGCCGAGAGCGACGAGGGAGCCGATCCCGAAGCGGCGGCCGATCGCGCGCATCCGCTCGGCGTCCGGGGCCGAACGCTCGACCGGGACGATCGCGACCCCGACGACGAGCTGGCCGCCGACGAAGAACGCCATCGAGAGCAGATGGACGTAGTGGAGAACCTCCCAGAGCGGTTCGTTCACGGCTTCTCCGCCGCCACGATCGCGGCGCCGACCAGTTCCCGCTGCTCGGCGTCCAGGTCGGCCTCGATCAGCGGGAACAACACCCGCTCCTCGAAGCGGACGTGGTCGTGGATGCCCTCGCCGAGCCGGTGGAAGTCGGCCAGCTCGAGCTCGCCCGCAGCGATCGCAAGGGCTGCGGCGCGGACCTCGAGGTGCTCGCGGGCGACGCGCGCCACGTGCTCGGGATCGGCCTCGGCGAAGCGGGCCCACATCGGCAGCAACACCTCCTCCTCGATCCGGAAGTGCTTCTCGCCGTACCCGCCCCAGTAGGACTCGAAGATCGAACGGGCGGCCTCGACCGAATCAGCCGAGCGCATCTCATGCGCTGCGAAGAGCGCCTGGTGGTGCTCGTGCGAGAGCGGGGTGAGGGCTTCGGAGCGCTTCATCTGGTGACCTCCGGGGGGATCGGGTGAGACGACGGACTCATATACGTGGGGGTGCGGTCCGGACCAGCTCCACGGTGAGCCGGGCGACCTTGGCGAGCAGGACCAGGTAGACGGAGCCGAGCAGAACGCGGGCGACGGTGACCGCGGTGCCGCCGTCGAGCGCCTGGGTGAAGGCGAGGGCCCCGACCCCGGCGACGGCCCAGGCGACCAGGCCGGCGTCCCGGCCGGGGCGGGGGATCGGCATGCCACGGCGCAGATCCCGCACCCTGAGCAGCAGCGGCAGCAGATGCAGGAGGGAGCCGATGACCGTCAGCCCGACCCAGCCGGCGACGATCAGCGTCGCCAGTGCCGGGCGGGTGGCGCCGCTGTAGACCGACTCCGGCCCGGACACCACCGCGACGGCTGCGGCAAGCGCCAGGCCGGCCACGAGGGCAACCTGTCCGGCGGCCACGATCCGGGCCGCGAGCGAGACTTCGCGTTCGGTGGCGAGGAGCGATCCGACCATGTTCGCGACCAGGAGGGACGCCGCGACGAGCAAGGCGAACCAGCCCGCGACGGCGAGGGCGGGGACGTCGAACCCGTAGCCGCAGGCGAGGGCGAGGATGCCGGCGACCCAGCCGGCGAAGGTCGGCGCCTGCAGCCGCGGGAAGCGCAGCCTGGAGTGCGTCAGCGAAGGGAAGAACGTGTGCAGGGTCCCGACGATCGCGAGCCCGAACCAGCCGCCGACGTTGAGGACCATGTGGGCGGCCAGCAGGTCGCCGCCGAGCGCCACTCCTCCGGCGGCGAGATCCGCTCCGGCGGCGATCCCCGCGATGAACAGCAGCGCCCCGGCGAGGTACCAGCGCACCGCCCAGGGCGCGGCGCTGAGCGAGCGGCGCTGCATGAGCAGGAGCGCGCCCGCGTAGGCGAGGAGGGTCGCCACGAGGAGCGCGGCGGCGGCGATGGTGACGGCGTCCGTCCGCGTCTGCATCCCCACCGCCAGGGCGATCGTGCCGACGTTCCAGGCCAGAAGCTGGGCGCGGATCAGGGCTTTCGGCGGTGGGTCGGTCGCCAGGAAGGCGCCGGAGAAGAACTGACTCGCGCCGAGGATCAGCTGCGAGACGCCGCCGACGAAGACGAGGTGCAGCGGCAGCCAGCGCCCGGTCGACCAGACCCCCACCGCGTCGCCGACGACGACCACCAGGGCCGCGGCCATCATCGCCAAGCCGGCGACGAAGAAGCTCCCGATCACGTCGCTGGGTCGCAGGCGGCCGCCCAGGTCCGGGGGGAACGGCATCGGCCGCGGAGGTGTGGGAGTACCTGCGGTCGCCGGCGCCATGCTCACGCCGGCTTCGGTTCGGAGCCGCGGCCCGCGGCACCTGCCGTCACCTCGACCAGGCAGCCCGCCTGCTCGGGGTCGTGCGGCTCGAAGCGGGTCAGCACAGCGCCCGAGTCGAGGCTTTCGAGCAGGCCGATGGTGATCCCACGGTGCAGGGTGCAGACCACGTCCGGGTTCTCGACCGCCGAACGCCGGTAGGGGCAGTTGGCGAGGCGGCAGCTCACGGATTCGCCCGCGCTCTCGATCTGCGGCTGGAAGCCGAGGGTGGTGAACGCGTCGAGGAGCGCGGTGTCGAGATCGTCGTCGGTCTGGGGAGCCATCTCACGGCCGATCGACTTCCCGGCCTGCTCGATCTCCTGCAGGCGCCGGGGGGAGTCGGGGATCGCCCGGGCGAGCCAGCCCGCCAGCTCCGAGTAGGCCTCGGGGTCCGTGCCGGCGGGGCGGGCCTCGGAGGCGATCGACCACTCGTCGCGGGGCCGGCCGCGGCCACGGGAGACACGACGGCGCTCGAGCAGGCCGTTGCTCTCCATCAGCTCGAGGTGGCGGCGCACCCCGTTGACGTGCAGGCCCAGGTTCGCGGCGAGCTCCTCCGTGGATGCCGCCCGGCGCAGGCCCTGCAGGGTCTCGAACAGGCGGGCCCGCGTGGGCTGGGTGAGCAAGCTGTCCGCCTTCGGCACGTCCACGGCGTTCCGCAGTTTTACACAGCCGGGCTGTGTAAACAATGCCGAGGCTGCTATTTTCGGCGGCCCTTGTGTAAACCACATCGCCCGCGGAGGTAGCCGATGGCGTACGTGATCGCAGAGCCATGCATCGGAGAGAAGGACAACTCGTGTGTCGAGGTCTGTCCGGTCGACTGCATCCATCCCACCCCGGACGAGCCGGACTACGACAAGCACGAGCAGCTCTTCATCGACCCCGACGAGTGCATCGACTGCGACGCGTGCGTCGAGGCGTGCCCCGTCGACGCGATCTTCCCCGAGGATCAGGTCCCGGCGCAGTGGGCCCACTTCACCGAGATCAACGCCAATCACTACAAGCCGGGCTGAGACACCGGGCTGGCGTTGGCTGGCGTTGGCGGCTGTGGGGGCGGCGCTCCGCTCAGGGGGACGGGAACCGAGACCACGCGACCTCGGCCGAGACACGGCGACCACGCTCGGCCAGCTCGGCGGCGATCCTCAGGTTGTGGCTGATCGCGTGGAGCAGCATCGCGAGCTCCTCTTCCTCGGAGCCCGCGATGCCGTCCGGCGATGAATCACTGACCACAGCGCCCCTCATCTTCTGAGTCGCGTTGGCGATCGACTCGAAAGCTGAGGTAGCGCAACCAAGCGCCGCGGTTGTCGCCGAGGCGGAGCCGGCCGCACCAGCAGTCGCCTCGAGCTCGCGTGCAGCTTCAGCCAGGCTGAAGGTGCAGTCGAAGAGGCGGTTCTCGGCCTCTCCGGCGTCGCGCGGCTTCCAATCGCCGGCGTAACGCGAGCGACGTTCGATCCGTCGCCTGTGGCGGGTCAGGTTCATAGCCGACGAGGATGGGCCTTCGGGCCGCGCGGGGGAATGGGTCGAACCATGTATCTCGAGGGCGCCCGATCCGCTTGCGATGGTCAAAAAGACCCATTCAACGGCCTCGGCCGAAGGGCCACCATGGGCGGTCATGAGCATCGCACCTGACACAACGGCCCTTGGACCCGTCGATCCCGCGCGGGCGGTCGAGCCGGCGCCGCGGACCGCGGTGATGATCTCGCCGGAGGGCGAGCGCGCCCTGCGCAAGCAGCTGGCCGAGCTGCTCCGTCAGCGCGACGAGGAGCTGCCGCGGCGCCTGCAGGAGGTGCGTGAGTTCGGGTCGGGCAGCGAGAACGACGACTTCCTCCAGATCCTCGAGGAGGAGGCCGTGGTCGAGGCGCGGATCCGCAGCATCCAGGGTGTCCTGGCGACCGCCGAGGTGATCGATCCGGCAACCGAGGACGCGGGCGTCGCCGGGATCGGCTCCACGGTCACCCTGAAGATGGGCGGGCGTGAGGTCGACCGCCGGGTGATCGGGGCGCACGAGCCGGTCGGCATCGATGGTGTCTCGGCGGCGTCGCCGATCGGTCAGGCGATCATCGGCAGCCGCGCCGGGGAGACGGTCACCGCCGAGCTGCCCGACGGCCGCGAGGTGACGATCGAGATCGTCACCGTCGACGGCAAGAGCTGAGGAGAAAGAGGGGACGCGGGCAAGGGGCCGCGTCCCCTCGAAGCCACGCAGAGCAGGCGCGCGGACCCGCCCGTCGCGCCCCCTCGAAGCCACGCAGAGCAGGATTTCGGACCAGCCGTCGCGCCCATCGGGCGCGACCAGACGCGCGAAAGCGCGTCGCCGTATCTAGCCCATCGGGCGCGACCAGACGCGCGAAAGCGCGTCGCCGTATCTACGCTTCGACCAAGCCGCGGCGGATCGCGTACCGGGTCAGGTCGACGCGGTTGCGGAGGCCGAGCTTCTCGAGCACGTTGGCCCGGTGGCGGTCGACGGTCTTGCTGCTGATCACGAGCATCTTCGCGATCTCCTCGCTGGTGTAGCCCTCGGCGATCAGCTTCACGACCTCCTGCTCACGGGGGGTGAGAGGGTCGAGCGGCGGCTCGGAGCGCTCGTCCTCGACGTAGTCGCGGATCAGCACCTGCGCGGCGGGCGGGTAGATGAAGGTCTCCCCGCGCAGCGCCTCGCGGCAAGCCTCGATCAGGTCCGTGTTGGCGGCCGACTTGAGGACGTAGCCGGAGGCGCCCGCCTTCAGGGCCTCGAAGAAGTACTGCTCGTTGTCGTGCATCGAGAGCATCAGCACGGGCAGGTCGGGACGCTGGCGAGCGAGCTCGCGGGCGACGTGAATGCCGGTCATCCGTGGCATCGAGACGTCGAGAAGGGCGAGGTCGAAGGGCTCGGCCAGCGCCATCTTCAGCGCCTCGACGCCGTCGCCCGCGACGCCGGCGATCTCCAGGTCCTGGGCGGAGTCGATCACCAGACGCAGGCCGTCGCGGACCATCTCGTGGTCGTCGGCGAGGAGGATGCGGGCGCGCAGGGGGACGGGCATCGATCAGTCCTCGGGCTCAGCTTCCGTCTCGGGCTGGTCGTCGTGCTCGAAGGGCATCAGCAGGTGGACGCGGGTGCCGCCGCCGGGGCGAAGGCCGATCTCGAGCGTGCCGCCGATCAGGCTTGCCCGCTCGTACATGCCCTGGATGCCGACGCCGTCGCCCGCGGCGGGACCGGCATCGATACCGCGGCCGTTGTCGGCGACCTCGAGCTCGAGGCTGGCCGAGTCCGATGCCAGCCGCAGCGTCGCCCGGGTCGCGTCCGAGTGCTGGGCCACGTTGGCCAGGCCCTCCTGGGCGATCCGGTAGATGACCAGCTCCTGCTCCCCGGTGAGCGCCGGCAGGGCCGAGGGCAGATCGCGATCGACGACGAGTCCGCGGTTGGAGCCGACGTCGTTGGCGAGGGCGATCAGGGCGTTGAGCAGGCCGAGGTCGTCGAGCATCTCCGGCCGCAGTTCGTGCGCGATCCGCCGCAGCTCGTCGAGGTAGAAGTGGATCCGCTCGGCGATCTCCTCGAAATGGGGGCGGGACTCGAACGGAGCCGTGGTTGCGGCCCGTTCGGCCATCAGGGCGACTGCGATCAGCCCCTGCCCGACCTCGTCGTGGAGCTCACGGGCGACGCGCAACCGCTCGCCCTCCTGCGCGGCCAGGGTGGCACGGGCGGTCTCAACCCGCAGGGTCTTCGCGGAGATCGGTTCGGACTCGGCGCCCATGCCCCCATCTTGGCTGAGTGGAAGCGCGGGCGCCGAGGCGGGGCTTCAGGCCGCCAACAGCCCCGAGCGCTCGGCGCCGGGCTCCCCCGATCCCCGATCTCGGACCCCGACCGCAGCCACCCGCCCAGCCAGCTCCCCCACCTCCCTACCGATCACCGCCGA
>CAZXKG010000119.1:0-7931 GCA_964641695.1 uncultured Conexibacter sp. | reverse complement strand
GCCGACGAGGGTGTCGGGGTAGGCCTGCGCGACGCCGTCTGCGTCGGAGGACCAGACGACCCGGCCGAGGTACTCGAGGTTGACCTGATGGCAGATCCCGGTCGCGGGTGGGACCACGCTGAAGTTGTCGAACGCCTTCTGGCCCCAGCGGAGGAACTCGTAGCGCTCCTGGTTGCGCTCGAACTCGCGCTCGGCGTTGATCTCGAACGCGCGCTCGTTGCCGAAGGCGTCCACCTGGACGGAGTGGTCGATGACCAGGTCGACCGGAACGAGGGGGTTGATCTTGGAGGGGTCCGATCCGAGCTCGTCCATCGCGTCGCGCATCGCCGCGAGATCGACGACGGCCGGCACGCCGGTGAAGTCCTGCATCAGCACGCGCGCCGGTTGGAAGGGGATCTCGATCGAGGGCTCGGCGCTCGCGTCCCAGGTCGCGATCGCCTCGATGTCGGAGGCGGAGACGCCGACGCCGTCCTCCAGGCGGAGGCAGTTCTCGAGCAGGACCTTCAGCGAGTACGGAAGTCGGGCGATGTCGAACTTCGGCTGCAGCGCGTCGAGCCTGTGGATCTCGTACTCGCGCCCCCCGACGTCGATCTTCGACCTGGCATCGAAGCTGTTGGTCCCGTCGCTCATCCTGGCACTTCTCCTCTTCCGGCCCGCAAGGAAGGGAGGGCCGGGTTTCAGTTGTCTTCGCGGATCCGTTCGGAGGCCTTCTCGTGGTCGGCCTCTCCGTAGATCGTAAGGTTTCGCGTCCGCTCGTCCTCTGCCGGGAACCCGTCGCCGAGCGGGTGGCCGGAATGATCGCCGTGCGAGGCTGCCTCGATCAGCAGGCGCTCCGATTCCTCGAACCCCTCGGATTCGCCCTCGCCCGCTTCGACAAGCGGTCTCTGGGCGGGCGGGAGGTGCTCGTCCCCCGCTACGCCGCCGATCGCGGCGGCCTCTTCGCCGGCGGCGAGCTCCTCGTCGGATACGAGGTCGCCGGTGCCCTCGTCATCGAGGTCGTCGAGGTCGAAGCGGTTGGGATCCTCGGTCATGGCGATCCTCCTTGGGTGTGGTCGCTGCGTACAACGTACCTACCCGAGCCGGCCCGGTCGACGCTTTCTTCGATTCCGTCGGTCGTCTCCGATCAGCGCTTGTCGAGGTTGCCCTGCGCCATGCGCTCGGCCAGGCGGGTGCCGTGGCCGCGCTGGGTCAGCGCGGCAAGCCGGGGGAAGCGGTGGGCGAAGGCGACCATCGTCTTCTGCTGGGGGGTGGCTACCTGCACCTCCGCCTTGTTGGCCTCGATCGCCTTGACGACTCCCTCGCCGACCTGCTCGGGGGTCACGGTGCCGACGCCCGGGGGCGCCTTGCCGCCGGAGCTGTCGAACATGCCCGCGTCGCGGACGAACCCGGGGAGGACGACGGAGACACCGATGCCGCTCTTGTCAGCGGCCTGATCCTGGCGGAGGGCGAGGCCGAAGCCGCGGAGGCCGAACTTGGTCGCGTTGTATATGGAGGCGCGGGGGGAGGCGGCCTTGCCGGAGAGCGAGGAGATGAGCACGATCTGGCCACCGCCGCGCTCGGTCATCGGCGGGATGAAGAGGCGCGAGAGGACCATCGGTACCTCGAGGTTGACGCGGACGCCGCGTTCGACCTGCTCGGGGGAGAAGGCGATCAGGTTGCCGGAGCCGGGGAGCGCGGCGTTGGCGATCAGGATGTCGACGGGGCCGGCCTCCTCGGCGGCGGAGAAGAGCGCTTGGGCCGCCCCTTCCTCGGCGAGGTCGGCCGGGATGTGGGTGTGGCCCTCGCCCGGCAGCGAAGCGGCGAGCTCGGCGAGCTCCTTCTCCTGGCGGGAAGTGAGGATCAGGCGAGCGCCGCGGCTCGCCAGGGATCGGGCGGTGGCGCGGCCGAGGCCGCCGGTCGCGCCGCTCAGCAGGGCGGTCTTTCCGGAGATCTGCATGACGTAAACCTACCGGGAGTAGGTGGCGGAGGGACGGGACGTGTTTACGGAGTTCGTTAGCAAGTCCTTGCAAAACCCTCACGACTTGCTACAGTGCCGCGAAATCCCAAACGCCGAGTTGGTTTCCGAGATGGAAGCCAAGCGGGGGACCCACCCAGGATCCCCGGGGCTAATCCCTCCGAATGGAGGGAGGCGCAGGTTCCGTAGCGCGCCAGCCCGTCAGCTAACCCCGTAGGCGGAAACGAACCGAATTGAGGATATGTCGCCAGTCGACGAGACAAGACGCAGTTTCCCGATCGCCCTGAAAGCGATCGTTCTCTCCCTCCTTCTCCTCCCAATCGCTGTCGGGGCTTCGGCCCCGACAGCGATTGCCGATACCGGCGGCCTCGGCCCCGGCGGCCCCGACAGCTTCCGTAACAGCGGCAAGCCGGGGAAGGCGAAGCTGCTCAGAAGCGGCGACGCCCTGCCGCCGCCCAACGCCCCGAAGCGGGTCATCAGGGCGATCAGGGCCGCCAACAAGATCAACGACACCAAGTACCAGTGGGGTGGCGGCCACGGCAGCTTCAAGTCCAGAGGCTACGACTGCTCCGGCGCCGTCAGCTTCATGCTCCGCGGCGCCAAGATGCTGCGCTCCCCGCTGGCCTCCGGGCCCCTGATGAAGTGGGGCGTACGGGGCAAGGGCAAGTGGATCACGATCTACTCCAACTCGGGCCATGTCTACGCGGAGGTCGCCGGCCTGCGCTGGGACACCTCCGGCGGCCCGGGCCCCCGCTGGCACAAGGACAAGAGGTCGCCTCGGGGCTTCAAGGTCCGGCACTTCAAAGGGTTCTGAGAAGAGCTTTCCAGCCAGGGACGGGATGGAAGACCGGGGAGGGTGTGAACTTCTTTAGAAAGTTCACACCCTTCTCGAATTCTGGCCCCCTGGGGGAGGCTCACACTCTCCGGCTCGTCCGCCTCGATCGGCGTCCGCAGGCTGGTGATCTGCGCTCCGATCAATCGCTTCTGCGAGTGATCCAAGGCCATCCCCACCTGAAAGCCGGCGGCATCATAGACACGGGCGTATATCGAACGCAACCCCCAACCCCCGGGATGGGTCCGTGGACGATGTCGCGCAAGTCTCCACGCTGAACCAACGCGTACACGAAGGCTCGCCGGCGCCGTACGAGCGGACTCACCCAACCCTGCCGTGATCTGAGAACGGCAAGAGCGCCTCAGACGAACCACGTGCTGTCACTCGCTCCCCCCTGGGGAGATCCTCGTCTTGAACTCGATTCCCGCACGGTCCCAGGACCGTGCGGGGCGTGCGGGGATCTCCACAACCCCGCATGACAAGCGGGAATGCGGGCTAACCGTGAACTTTCTAAAGAAGTTCACGGTTTGAGAAGTCGCGCAAAACCGCGGATTTGCACGTCATTGACGGCAAGCACCAAGCGGATCGAGAAAGGCAGCAAGTGAGCAAACTACGCATCGTCTTCACCGTCACTGCATCGGTAGTGGCAACGGCGCTGATCGCAGCCGGTCCCGCGAGCGCCGCGCCGCCCGAGGGCTACGGCTACGAGAAGGTGACACCGGCCGGCAAGGGCGCGGGGACCGTCCAGTACAACGACACCTTCCGCACCAACGATGCCGGCGACCGCTTCCTGCTCTCCGCCTCGGGCTCGTTCAACTCGGTCCCAGCCGACTCGATCCCCCTCTACACCCGCTACGTCGCCGAGCGAAACCCGAGCCCGCTCGGGCTCGGTCAGGCGCCCTGGGATCTGCGTGGGGTCGACGCGCCCTTCGTGGCGGAGCAGGGCAACGGGATGGTGATGAACACCGCCGTCTCCTCAGACGATCTCTCCTACGTGCTAGTCCCGAGCACCAAGGCCCTGGCCCCTGGGGCGATCGAAGGTGGCGGGAACCTCTACGTGAGGAACACGCGGACCCGTGAGTTCACGCTCGTAGCCGCGACCGAAGACCCGCGGTTCGCCCACCGCTTCCAAACCAACCAGGGCAACTACGAGGCCAAGTACGTCGCCAACGACGGGAACTCGGCTGTGTTCACCTCCCAGCTCCTCGACCTACCGGGACTCCCCGCGCTTGGCCCAGGCAACAACAACACCAGAAGCTACCGGTGGACCTTGGAGGGCGGCGTCGAGGCCGTCTCTGTCACCCCCGCGGGTTCCATCAACGGCAGCTCCGAAACCGGTCCGAGGGAATCCCGCCCCAAGAGCGGAGGAGCGGAACGCATCTTCTTCAGGACGACGGTCAGTACGAGTGGGACCGACAACAACAACACCGTCTACGTCCGCGAGTTCGGTGAGGACGGGGAGACGAAGCTCGTAGCGCAGTCGAACCTGGGTGGAACCCCATCGGGAGCGCCCGTCGCCTCCCAGCTGCTAGCGACCTCCGCCGACACCCGCTACGCGGTGTTCCAGACGACCGTTGCGCCGGCGACGGCACGACTGTCAGATGACGCGCCACCCAACTTCCCGGGAATAAGTGGCGCGACCTCGCGAGTCCTCTACCGCTACGACGCCCAGACGGAGGAGTTGCAGTACCTCGGCTATGACGGCGGCGTCCTCGCCGGCTTCACCCAGCGCCTGATCGGGATGTCGGAGGACGGCAAGACGATCCTGCTTCGAAGCGCTCGTGCCGGTGTCGCCCCCGGCGCAGTCGACAACCGGGCCAACATCCTCCTCTGGCGCGAGGGCCAGCCGCTGAAGACGATCTACGTCCCGGACGCAGGCGCCGTGGCGCAAAGCGATGGTCGGTTCCTTCGTGAGGTCAGCCCGAACGGCCGCTGGTTCGTCTTCACGGACAACTCGGCGAGCACCGCAGCCCAGTTCGGACTGGACAACGCCAACCCGTCATGCGGGCTCGGCGACCTCTGCGGTCAGGTCTACCGCATCGATCTCGAAGCAGCCGACCCGGCATCGACCTTGGAGTGCGCCTCCTGTCGCAGTGACGGCGAAGTCCCACGTGGCGACGCCGGCGACCCGGGTAACCCCACCGCCGGCGCCACCCGCATGGACACCCACCAGATGCGGATGGCGCTCAACGACGGCACCGTCATCTTCACCTCCCCGGACGACCTCGACCCCAAGGACAACAACGGCCTGGCCGACGTCTACGCCTACCGCGACGGCGAGCAGGTCCTGCTCTCACGAGCCAAGCCAGGTCACAGCTCGAGGTTGCTCGACGCAACCCCCGACGGCGAGTCGATCTTCTTCTCGACCACCGACCGGATCGCAGCCTCCGACAAGGACACAGCACTCGACGTCTACGTCATAAGAGAGAGCCCCCACCCCGAGCAGCAGGCAGATACCGAGCAGGCAGACTGCAGCGGCGCCGACTGCCGCGATCAGTCATCCGACCCACCGCCACCGACGGCCGGCTCGGTCGACTTCACCGGCTCCGGCAACCCCAGCCAGGATCGCGATCCCAAGGCATCGGTTCAGCTCTCGAAGCTGAGGCCCGTAAGCGGGTCCGCGGCGAGGCTCAGGGTGACGGTCCCGGGCGCCGGCCAGATCGCCGTCAAGGGACGCAAGGTGAAGAACGCCAACCGCAGCGTCGAAGCCGAGGGCACCTACCCGGTCCGCATCGCCCTCAACCCCAAGGCGAAGCAGAGGCTCCGCCAGAAGGGACGGCTCCAGGTCAGAGCCCGGGTCAGCTTCCGCTCAGAAGGCGGCGAGCGGGCCACCAAGCAGGTGCGAGTGACCTTCAAGAGGCCGGCAAATGCGTAAGCGAGCAACCACAGAGGCGAGAGCGACCGCAAACGATCCCAGAGAGACGAGGATGAAGATGACCCTGAAGATGGTTGTTCGTGCGCTGACGTTGACCGCGCTCTGCGCTTTCGCGCTCGCCCTGCAGGCGACGAGCGCGCAGGCGATCGAGTTCGACTCAACCGGCTTCGAGTTCGAGAAGGCCGACGGCTCCGCAGAGCGGGTCGCGGGATCACACCCCGACGTGCGCTTCCGCTTCCAGGTCCCGCTGCCGCCCGCTGAGCAGGCACACCGGCTGAAGCTGGATCTCCCTCCGGGGCTGGTCGGCAACCCGATGACCGCCGAGCGCTGCCCGGAGTCAGGTCTGAAGGCGGGTCCAGACGGCAACACCGCCATCTGCCCGGTCGGCTCCCAGGTCGGCTTCGCGGTCATCGAGACTGACGACTCCGGCTTCCCCTTCAGCATGCCGATCTTCAACGTCACCCCACCCGACGGCGCCCCGGCGATGTTCGCCTTCAACGTCACCGGAGTGCTCGTCAAGCTGATCCCCTCCGTTCGCGGTGACGACTTCGGCCTGACCATGGACTCCGGCACGATGTCGAACGCGCTCACGATCCACCGCCCCGAGATCGTCATCTGGGGCGTGCCCGCAGATCCCGTCCACGACGAGTTCAGGGTCTCCGAGGGCGGCGTGATCACCTGCTTCCCGGGCCTCGGCTGCTTCGGCGGCGGCGCCTCCAGCCCCGCCCCACCCAAGGCCCTGATGTCGGCCCCGACGAGCTGCGACGGGCCGCGCACCGCTCGCGCCCACCTGGACGGCTGGGACTCGATCGGCGACTTCACCAACGAACCGATCGACACCGGCATCTCCGGCGAGCCCTTCGAGTTCACAGGCTGCGATCAGCTCGCCTTCGATTCCAGCTTCGACGCCGCGATCACCTCTCGCAGAGCCGACTCCCCGAGCGGCATGGAGGTGAGGATCGACGTCCCCCAGACCGATGACCCGGACCTGCGCGCCACCTCTCATGTGAGGGACGTGAAGGTGACCCTCCCCGAGGGCATGTCGGTATCGCCCTCTTCGGCCAAGGGTCTAGGAGCATGCAGCTCTGAGGACATCGGCATCGGGGACAACACCGAGCCCAACTGCCCCCGTTCGTCGAAGCTGGGCAGCGTCGAGATCAACACCCCGCTGCTGGAAGAGCCGATGGCAGGCGACATCATCCTCGCCGAGCCCCACGACAACCCCTTCGACTCGCTGATCTCCCTCTACCTCGTAGTCAGAGGACCAGGGCTACTGCTGAAGATCCCCGGCGAGGTGACAACCGACCCCGACACCGGTCAGATCACCTCCACCTTCGAGAACAGCCCCCAGCTCCCCTTCGACTCGCTCAAGGTCCGCTTCGACGGCGGAGCGAACGCCTCACTCGCAACCCCGCAGTCCTGCGGCATCTACGAGATCACCAGCGAGATCACCCCCTGGGCTGCGGGAGTCGATCCCGTCAGCCAGTCGAGCACCTTCGTGATCGACAGGGCTCCCGACGGCGGAGCTTGTGAGGTCGGCGATCCGGCCAAGCCCGGCAACGCGTCCGACCTCGCAGCTCGCCCGTTCAACCCCAACATGCAGGCGGGTGTCACCAACCCGACCGCCGGCAGCTCGAGCCCCTTCGTCTTCCGCCTCACCCGCGAGGACGGAGACCAGGAGATCCTCTCGACCCAGGTCACGCCACCCCAGGGTGTCACCGCCAAGCTAGCCGGAGTCCCGCTCTGCTCAAACCAGCAGGCCAACAACGGCAACTGCCCGGCTGAAAGCCAGGTAGGCGAGACGATCGTTGGCGCCGGAGCGGGCCCAAGCCCCTTCTACATCCAAGCTCCCAACCAGGGCAAGGTCTACATGACCGAGGGCTATGGGGGCGAGCAGCTCGGCATGCTGATCCAGGTCCCCGCCAAGGCCGGCCCCTTCGACCTCGGCCTGGTCAACGTCAGAGCAGCCGTGGCGGTCGACAAGCGCACGGCTCAGCTCACGGTCAAGAGCGACCCGATCCCTCAGATCCTCGAGGGCATCCCGCTCAGGGTCAGAGACATCAGGGTCCAGATCAACCGCGACGAGTTCACGATCGCCCCGACCAACTGCGACCCGATGAGCGTCGGAGCGGAAGTCCAGGGCTCTCACGGAGCAAGCGCAACCCTCACCAACCGCTTCCAGGTAGGCGACTGCGCGAGCCTCGGCTTCTCACCGAAGCTCAACCTCAGCTTCGGCAAGGCCAAGCAGAACACCAAGCCCAACGCCCACC
>CAZXKG010000118.1:0-7959 GCA_964641695.1 uncultured Conexibacter sp. | reverse complement strand
CGCTTCGCGTCCGGTCTGCCCGGTTGCTCGGTGTTGCCTGGAAGCAGGGGCTGGACAGCTGCCGGGCAGATCCTCCGCTTCGCGTCCGGTCTGCCCGGTTGCTCGGTGTTGCCTGGAAGCAGGGGCGTGGTTCTTCAGTTGGTGCGCGACCAGCGCAGGTACTCGACGATGCGCTTGGAGTCGTGGACTACCTCCTCGTCGTCGACCAGGACGGGGACACGGGGCTGTCCGGTCAGCTCGACGATCTCGGGGCGATCCTTGCGGCGGTAGGGGACGCGCTCGGTCCGGTAGTCGACTTCCAGCCGGCGCAGCTCGCGGGCAACGCGGCCGCAGGGACAGAGGTAGTCCGTGGGCGTCGGGCAACGGAAGAGGACGAGACTCATCCCGGCCACGTCCTGGCGACGATCCTCGCGGCCTGGGTCGCGCCGCGGAGGGCGAGGTCGGTCACGCGCTGCCGCGTCGGGTCTCGGGGCGCGGGGGCTTGGAAGCCGGAGATCATCCCCCAGCCCGTCTCGATCGCGTCTTCGAGCGTCTCCTCGTGAGGGCGAGCGTTGAAGCCGAGCTCGCGCTTGGCCTTGGCGGAGGAGAACGTCCACCACATGGAGGCAGAGCGCGCTTCGTCGGGGGCGAAGCCGACGGGGATGCCGATCACCTCGGCGGCCTTGGCGCCGTTGACGGCGAGCCCGGCCGGCAGGCGTGCTTCAGGGGCGGGGACGCCGCTGATCCGTGAGAGGTCGGCGAAGAGGCGTTGCATCGTGAAGTTGCGGCCGCCGAGGATGTAGCGCTCGCCGCGCTCGCCCTTCGCCTCGGCCTGCAGGTGACCGGTGACGACGTCGCGGACGTCCACGATGTTGAGTCCGCCGTCGACGTAGGCGGGAATGCGGCGGGCCAGGAACCGGGTGACGAGCGCGGTCGATCCGGTCGGGCGGGTGGCGCCGGGGCCCAGCACGAAGGTCGGGTTGACGATCACCGCGTCGAGCCCGTGGGCCGCTTGGCGGAGGATCTCGGTCTCGGCCTCGTGCTTGGAGTCGATGTAGGGGATGCCGTAGCCACCCGGCCTCCACCGCTCGGCCTCGTCGATCCGCCCCCCGCGCACAGCCGCACCGACGGCGCCGCCACTGGAGGTGTGGACGAAGCGCTCGACGCCGGCCGCCCGAGCCTCCTCCGCGAGCAGCGCGGTGCCGCCGACGTTGACCTCGAAGACCCGTTCGGCATCCGCGGAGCGCATCGAGGTGGTGCCGGCGACGTGGAAGACGCGACCGACCCCTTCGAGCGCGCGGCGGACGGCGCGGCGGTCGTTGATGTCACCGTTGATCCGCTCGAACTCGATCCCGTCGAGCTGGAGGTGCGGGGTGTCGCGCCGGATCAGCAGCCGGAGCGTGTCGCCGCGCGCAGCGAGAGCCCGCGTCAGGTGGGACCCGATGAACCCGGTCGATCCGGTGACGAGGGTCTTCGACGAGGCGGCCATCCCTCCTGATGCTAGAGCCTCGCAAGTGGCGTTCCACGGGGCGGCCACGAGATCTGGATCCGGGCGCTCCACCCGCCTGCTCCAAGTGGTACAACGGGTCGAGTGACCCCCTCCGCGAATACCGCAGTCGTCTCCGATACGACCTGTTATCTGCCCTCGGCGCTGATCGAGGCCAACGGGGTTCACCAGGTGAGCCTCTACGTAACGCTCGGCGGTGAGCAACGGAAGGAGAGCGAGATCGGCGACTACGCCGGGTTCTTCGAGCGGCTCAAGGACAGCGACGAGGGGGCGACGACCTCACAGCCATCGGTGGGCGACTTCGTCGAGGTCTACGGGCCGCTGCTCGAGGCCGGCCAGGAGATCGTCTCGATCCACCTGTCCTCGGGGATCTCGGGAACCTACGAGTCGGCGCTGCAAGCGAAGCAGCAGCTCACCGACGAGGGTCGCGGCGGCGAGCGGGTTCACGTCGTCGACAGCCAGAGCGGCTGCGGGGGGATGGGGATGCTGGTCCTCGCCGCATCAGCGAGGGCGCAGGCGGGCGACTCGGCTGCGGCCGTGCTCGATCGCGTCGAGGAGACGCGCGAGCGGCTGAAGATGTGGTTCTCGATCGACACCTTGGAGTACCTGCGCAAGGGCGGCCGCATCGGCGCCGCGCAGGCCTGGCTCGGCTCGGCCCTTCAGATCAAGCCGATCCTGACGCTGGAGGAGGAGATCACCCCGGTCGAGCGGGTGCGGACGAGGAAGCGCGTCTTCGAGCGGATGGTCCAGTTCGCCGACGAGCTCAAGGACACCGGCCGCGACGGCTGGGTCGTCCAGCACATCCAGGATCCCGAGAACGCCCAGCGCTTGGTTGAGCGTTGCCGGGAGATCATGGGCTCGGACCCCGTGTTCGTGAGCGAGGTCGGCCCGGTGATCGGCGCCCATACCGGCCCGGGGATGCTGGGAGTCGGCGGGGTTCCGTCGGAGCTGTTCCGGTAGGGATCGACTACCCCCTCCACGCCATCCTCGAACCGAACCTGAACCCGATAATCCGGGCAGGGACTCGCTTCGATCAGGAGGGGTGTGGATCGAGTAGCCAGGTTCATGCGCCGGACGCCGATGACGACTACCTGATCGCGCTGGCGCATCACGAAGGTGTTCCGCTCGTGACCGGCGACGGGGGCCTGCTGAGCCTCGCCGGCCAGATCCCCGTTCAGCGCGCAGATGAGTTCCTGGCGCTGTTGGGCCTGGACGGCTAACCGCTCGGGCTACCTGGTCACGACGGCCGCTCGCTGCTCGATCCCGGCTGCGATCTCGCGCGCGGTCGCAGAGTCGTGCTCATAATCTTCGACCAGCCGTCGTGCCTCGCCGAGTACCCGCCCGACCAAGCGGTCGAACTCCCGCATCGCGTAGAGACGCGAGAGACCCGCCTCCTCGGCCAGCTTCTCCCACGCACCGCGATCGACCTCTTCGAGCATCTGCGCACCGTCGATCGACATCGACAGGCGCCGGCTGAGGTCCGGGTACATGGCGGTGCTCACGAGGTCGTACAGCGGGGCGAGGTGCGGCGAGCGGCTGTCGTAGAGAAGCGAGAAGTTCTTGCCGTGGGCGTCGCAGTTGCCGATCAGGAAGTTGAAGATCATGGCTGACCAGAAGGTTGGCCTGTCGACGGCCGGTACGGCCGAGGCGGCGTTTAGTAGGTCCATCGCCTCGCGGGCGGTCGGCCCTCCCTCTTGTTGGTACTTCTCATGCGGGAGCCTCCCGAGTGCTTGGCACAGATCCTCCTGGTGTAGGCGACGGATCGGCTCGTGAGAGAGATCCCTGTCGTACCTGGCGACGAGCAGGTAAGACGTACCTTCCCTCGTCGTTCGCCGCTCGACGTCCGCCACGGGGAGTCCGACAGCCCTCGCCAGCTTCATGCAGAAGAACTCGTTGTCCACGAGTCCGGGAAAGCGCGACGGGGCGGGCTTGACGATGTGTGTCGTCGGGGGCTCGCCTCCCACGGGAAGTGCAAAGCGGGAGGCGCCGTAGATCACTGGCGCCTTCGGCTGGGCGCCTGCGAGCGACATCCTGGTGACTCCCTCACCTTTCACGGCCAAGGGTCGCTCCTCCAGGCTTACGACGAGCTCGTGCAACGCCGTCTCGTCGAGCTCGTGGACGTGGGCCTCAGGAGTCGGGGTGGCTTCGTTCTCGGGAATCAGCACGACCGCGCCGGCGCAGTCGCCACCGATCCGCTCGAGCATCGCGTAGGCGTTGTCGGTCGAGATGCCGAGGATCTCGGCGACGCGATCGCGCGATCCCTCCTCGGGCAGGAGGTTCGCGAAGAACGCGAGGCAGGCACGATGCGGGAATGCTTCCTGCTCGAGCGGGAGGTTCTGTGACAGGGGGATCGCGCCGGTGCTGTTCAGGTACGCGTCGGCGTACCTGAACTGAAGGTTGCCGTTGTCCTTGACGCGGAGGCTTCCCACCTTCTTGCCATGGAGAAGGACCTCAAGCATCGGGCCACGCTCCGCGTTCGGTCAGTTGGAGATCGAGGCCGAGCGCGGTAATCAGCTTCAGCAGCGTGCCAAGACGCGCCTCGCGCTGGCCACTCTCGATCTGAGCGATGACCGTCCGGTGAATACCCGCGCTGAAGCCAAGCTGTTCCTGGCTCAACTTCAGCTCCTTCCTCCTCCCCCGAAGGACCGTGCCGATCTGGTCGATGCTCGTGAGCTTCTGCTGCATATACGCAGCATAAACCAGGGAATCGCCAGGTACCAGGCCGAATGCTGCATATGCGCAGCATTCTGGCGCCAACATCACCTACCTTGGCGAAGTGCTGCACAAATGCAGCACTTCCGCGATTGCCGCGACTACCGCCGGCGCAGGGCCCGGAGGCCCTTCACTGCCAGCATGCCGCCGACCACGAAGCCGGCGATCGCGGCGCCCTTGACCAACTGCTCTCGGTGATTTGAGAGCTGCCGGCGCCAGTCGGTCAGCTCGTCGACCTTGCTGCGCAGGGCGACCATGGAGTTGGAGAGCTCGGCCTGCTGGGCCTCGATGTCGCGGCGGATCTGCTCGGCGCTGCGGCCGGGGGCGCCGGGCCTGGGGACGTGGGTGCTCTGGGCGGTGGCGGAAGTGCTCGCGCCGGGGATTGCGGACGCTCCGCCCGAAGCTCCCGCAGGGGTACCTGGTGTTCCGCTCATCCCTTGCCCTCCAGGGTCTCCTTGGTGTGCTTGGCCTCCTCGATCGCCATCTCCGGCACCGGGGGCGAAGAATCCTCGAGCAGCTTCTTGGCGACCAGGGCCGCGATCGCGGCGACGATGATCCAGATCACGGCCTCGATCAGGAAGCCGAGCCAGACGGCACTCGTGAAGCCGAAGATGTCGTTGATCAACCAGGCGAAGGCGTGGAGCAGCATCATCAGCGCCGCGATCAGGAAGACGCCTGCGGCGATGCCGACGCCGGCGCCCTTGCCGAGCGTCGTGAGCTTCTCGGTGACCTCGGCCTTGGCGAGCTGGACCTCCTCGCGGACGAGGAGGGAGACGCGCTCGCCGACGTCGAAGACGAGCTCGGTGACGGAGCGGTCGGCGTCGCCCGTGGGCGGCGTCGCGGCGCTGGGCGGGGTGCCTGCGGGCGGCGTCACGGGCGGGACCTGCTCGGTCGTCCCCTCGTTCGCCGGATCACTCGGTGTCGATGCCACTGTGAATCAGTCCCTCGGTCGCTCGCGCCAAGCCCGTGCTCAGTCGGGCGGGTCCTCGTCGAAGATCTGCCTGAAGACGATCCCGGCGACGCGGGCGGCGGCGATGCTCGCCAGTGCCCCGAATGCAGCCAGTAACCCGGACCAGACCAGTCGCTTGGTGAGTTCGTTCTGCGCCATCAATCCCTCGCGTCGCCTGCGGTTGGTCCGCCGACCTTAGCGTGCCGGGTACCTCAGCTGTCGCGAGGTTCCAGGCCGAGGCAGAGCGTGTCCACGACCATCTCGACCGCCCGCTCGAAGTCCTCCTCGGCGGCGGGAATGAGGCCGAAGACCCAGCCGGATAGAAGCTGCTCGATCGCACCGTAGAACCACATACCCACGAAGTCGGGATCGATGCCCTTGCGGTAGACGCCGTCCCGCTGCCCGTCGGTGACGATCCGCGAGACCACGTCGTAGGCCCGACGGATCTCCGGCAGGTGGGTCGCGCCGAAGGAGTTGGCCGCGCGGGTGACTTCGATGATGATCACCTTCATCAGGTCCGGGTCGTGACGGTACGACTCGATGATGAAGCGCGCGATCCCCGCCAGCTTCTCCCGCGGCGGGATGTCCTGCTCGTAGAGCTGGTCGCTGGCGATCAGCAACAGCGACCAGCGCTCGGTGAAGAGCTCGGTCATCACCGCTTCCTTGCTGCGGAAGTAGTGGTAGACGAGCCCGTAGGCGACGCCGGCCTCGTCGGCGATGTCCGCCACGCGCGTAGAGTGGTAGCCCTGCCGCGCGAAGACGCGAACCGCCGCGTCGAGGATCGCTCGCCGCTTGTCCACTGATTGCTGGGATTTCGTAGCGTCGGGCATGCGGGTAGGTACCTCTCCCAGAGGACTGATTGACTGATCAGTCAATCTATCCGATTTCGAGATCCGCAGGGGGTGGGCGCAGATCTGCCGCCCTGCTGTCGCCGGACGCGCCCACCGCCTTCGATCAGTTCCCGGGGACCGCCTCGGAGGAATCGCGGCGCGACTCGAGCTCCGCCGTCAGCAGCTTGGAGTTCATCGCGGCGATCAGGTCGGCCAGGGGGTCGATGCCGGCCTCGATCAGCTCGGCGGCACGGTCGCCGTCGAGCTTGCCGACGAGTTTCTCCGAGAGCAGCTCGATCTCGCGGTGGGCGAGGTCGCGGAGCGGCTCGAGGAAGCGGGCGGCGTCGTACACGGTGAAGCCGATGCGCTCGTCGTACCCACCCGCGCGGAAGCGGGCGATCGCGGCGACGATGCGGATGTCGGACGCCGTGTAGCCCTCGTCGATCGGGCTGAGGACGTCGATCTCGCCGAGCCGCTCCAGAACCTCGATCGGGATGCCGTAGCGATCCGACACCTCCTCCGCCCCGGTCCGCTCCCGCTCGCGGGCGAGCGCCACCTCGATCCCGCGGTCGGCGGCGGCGAGCGCCTCCCGCAGCCGGTCGTCGCCGCTGCCCTCTCCTCCCCTTCCGGCCTGCCCGTCGAGCAGCTCGCGGATCACCTTGAGCGGCATGAACCGCTCCTCCTGCAGGAGCTTGATCAGCTTGATCCGGTCGACCAGCTCGGCCGGGTAGTAGGCCATGTTCCGGCTCGTCTTCTTGCCCTCCGGCAGCAGGCCCTCGCGCAGGTAGTGACGGACGGTCGCGACGGGGACGCCGGCCGCCTCGGCCAGCTCGCTGATCTTCAGGGTCGGTTCCGCGGCGCCGGCGTTCACGCGAGCACCTCCACCGGGAAGTTGACGGAGGCGGCGAGGAAGCAGCGCTCGTGCGCCTCGTGGTGGAGCTCGGCGAGGACGCCGGCGCCCGGGTCGTCTTCGAACTCCACCCGGGGACGCAGCTCGACCGACGTGATCCGCTTGCCGTCGAGCACGCCGACGGCCTCGTCGGCGTAGGAGGCGACTCGCAGCCGGCGATCCCTGGCCAGGTGCAGGAACCAGAGCATGTGGCAGGCGGAGAGGGAGCCGACGAAGAGGCCCTCGGGATCCGCGCAGTCGGGATCGCCGCCGATCTGCTCCATCGAGGAGCCGCGGATCACCTGGCCGCCGATCTCCAGCCGGTGGGCGCGAAGGTCCTCTTTCGTCCCTTCCCAGCGGAGCCGGGCGGTGTGGCGCGTCGGGAACGGGTCCCCGCTCATGCCTTCGCCGCGCCTCCGAGGCCGAGCAGCTCGCGCGCCTCGGCGACGGTCGCGGCGCGGCGGCCGACGTCCTCGGCCATCTGCCGGGCCTTGGCGATCAGATCGCCGTTGGAGCGGGCCATCTCGCCGTTGGGGAGGTACAGGTTGTCCTCCAGGCCGGCGCGGACGTTGCCGCCGAGGACCAGCGAGCTCGCGAGCAGCTTCCACTGATCGCGGGAGACGCCGATCACCTGCCAGTTGTTCGGGCCCTCCGGACCGCCGGGGATCTGATCCGACATCACGGTCACGTTGCGGGGGACCGGACGGATGCCGCCGGTGACCCCCATCACCAGCGAGATCTGCAGCGGGCCCTCCAGCAGGCCCATGTGGATCAGCGGGTCGAGGTTGGCGACGTGGCCGGCATCGAAGCACTCGTGCTCGGGCTGGATCCCGTTCGCCTTCATCGCCTCGATCAGCTCGATGATCTCGTCGAAGCTGTTCTCGAAGACCGCCTTGAAGACGAAGTCCCCACGCCGCTTCGAGTACTTGGCGTAGTTCATCGAGCTCATGTTGAGCGCCGCGACGTCGGGCTTCAGCGCCTCGAGGTAGGCGATCCGCTTCTCCAGCGGGATGCCGATCGCGCCGGTCGAGTAGTTGACGATCACGTCGCCTGTCTCGGCCTTGATCGCCTCGGTGATCGCGCGGAAGTCCTC
>CAZXKG010000117.1:0-8101 GCA_964641695.1 uncultured Conexibacter sp. | reverse complement strand
CGACCAGGTTCTTGATCGGGTCGACGCCGAGCACCATCAGCGCGTCGAGCTCCTCGCGGATCTTGCGGGCGCCGAGATCGGCCGTGATCGCCGTACCGGCCACGCCCGCGACCACGACCGCGGTCACGAACGGCGCGAACTCGCGAACCGAGGCGAGGATGAAGAAGCCGCCGAGGCGGTCGAGCGCGCCGAACAGGCTGAGGAAGTTGGCCGCCTGCAGGCCCGGCGCGCCGAAGCCGAAGGCGACCGTGCTGATCAGCAGCGGGAACCAGCAGAGCTGCAGCGCGAAGAGGAACTGGGAGATGAACTCGCCGCCGTACGGATACGGCGGTTTGACCGTGGCGACAATCGTCTTCCCGGTCAGGATCATCATGTTCCCGACCTGCTCGAAGAGATTCTTCGCGGGTAGGAACGCCCTGTCGGCTGCGGATCTGACCATCTCTCCTGGAACGGCGGGATCGCCCCTGCGGACCCGCCTCCTCCGCGATGAAACCTAGACCATGCGGAGGTCGAACGCCACCGCCATGCGCTCGTGTTCAGCCATCTGCACGGCTACTGTTCATGCGACTCAACGCAGCCGGGACAGACGGACACCGTGGTATGTTGCGCCGGCTTTGGGGGAGAGACCCGACAGCAAGCCGCGGCCCTGGCTGAGACCAGTCAAGGTAGCCGCCATCCTGACGGCCGTGGCCGCCATCCTCTCCGCCTGCGGCGGCGACGACGGCGAGGCGACCGCCGAGGTCGAGGGCGACTTCCCCGTCCGGGTGACCATGGCGCGCTTTCCGACCGAGCAGCTGCTGGCGGGGACCTCCGACCTGAAGCTCGGCGTCAAGAACGTCGGCGAGGAGACCCTCCCCGAGCTCGCCTTCACGATCACGACCGACAACGGCGAGGCGGACGGGTCCTTCAAGATCCAGCTCGACGAGCCGCAGCTCGCGAACCCGAACCGCCCGGTCTGGATCCTCGAGAACAAGTTCCCACGGGAACTGGGAACGCCACCGCCACGCGGGATCTCCGGCGGCCTCCGCGCCCAGACCAACACCTTCGGCTTCGGCCCGCTCGAGCCCGGCGAGGAGCGCACGATCGTCTGGCGGCTGACCCCGGTGATGGCCGGTACCTACACTCTCCACTACCAGGTCTCCGGCAGCCTCGACGGACGCGCCAAGGCCGTCACGCCCGAAGGCGGCGGGGTCAAGGGAGAGTTCGTTGTCACCATCTCCGACAAGCCGCCGAAGCAGACCGTCAACGATCAGGGGAAGGTCGTCAGCGCCGAGTAGGCGCCCGCCCGCCGGGCCGCGGCACGCCGTCGCCCTGCTCTCGCCGGCCCTCGCGATCATCGGCCTGCTGCTGCTCGGCTGCGGTGGCGGCGAGGAGCCCTCCGAGACGACGAGCACCACCACGACGACGACCGCCGCAGACCGGCCGGCGTCCGGCGGCACGCCCGCCACCGGGAACGGACGCGGCGGGGTGACGCTGCGCGAGATCGGCAGCTTCGAGGCGCCGGTCCATCTCACCCAGCCGGAGGAGGGCGACGAGCACCTCTACGTCGTCGAGCAGGGCGGGACCGTGCAGCGCGTCGCCCCGGACGGATCAGCCGAGCCGTTCCTCGACGTCTCCGAGGAGATCGTCTCGGGTGGAGAGCAGGGCCTGCTCTCGCTCGCCTTCGCCCCCGACTACTCCGACTCCGGCCTCCTCTACGTCAACTACACCGACCGCGACGGCGACACCCGCGTGGTCGAGTACGAGGCCCGCGAAGACCGCGTCGACCCCGGCTCCGCCCGCCTGCTGCTGCGGATCGAGCAGCCCTTCGCCAACCACAACGGCGGCCTCGTCGCCTTCGGGCCCGACGGCCATCTGTACGTCGGCATGGGCGACGGGGGGTCGGCCGACGACCCCGACCGCAACGGCCTCGACCCCTCGACGCCGCTCGGCAAGCTGCTGCGCATAAACCCACGCTCGGGAGCGGGCCGCCCCTACTCGATCCCCGCCGACAACCCGTTCGCCGATGACGGCGACGCGCGAGCGGAGATCTACTCGATCGGGCTGCGCAACCCGTGGCGCTTCGCCTTCGACCAGCAGAGCGGCCTGCTGACGATCGGCGACGTCGGCCAAGACGGCGAGGAGGAGATCGACGTGATCGACCTCGGCGCGGCCAACGGCGCCAACTTCGGCTGGTCGGCGTTCGAGGGCAGCAGCCGCTTCAACCGCGATCAAGGGGGCGAGGACGCCGTGGCGCCCGCGCTGACGCCGCGTCACGACGACGGCTACTGCTCGATCACCGGCGGGCTGATCGTCCGCGACGAGTCGCTCCCCGCCCTCTACGGCCGCTACCTGTACGGGGATCTCTGCCGCCGCGACCTGCGCAGCTTCACCCCGGAGGCGGGACGATCCGCCGACGACGATCGCGCGCTCGGCGTCGAGGTGCCCAGGGTCGTCTCCTTCGGCAGCGACGCCGACGACCACGTCTACGCGGTCTCGATCGAAGGGCCGGTGTACGAGCTCGTCGGCGAATGACGCTTCCCTCATACCGCTCAGGTACCCTCGCCCGTCCATGAGCGGCGGGACGCATGCGAAGTGGCGCGACCCCCTGCGCCTGACGGCCCTGGTGCTCTGGGTCCTGGCCCTCCTCTGCGTGTTCATGCCCGCCCAGGCGAACGCCTTGAAGGCAGCGAAGGTCGGCGAGTTCGAGCGGCCGGTGCAGGTGGTCGGCCCCGCCGGCGCGAAGAAGCAGATCTTCGTCGTCGAGCAGGAGGGCGTGGTCCGGGTGATCGGGCCGAAGGGCAAGGTCGGAACGTTCCTGGACATCCGCGACCTGGTCGGCTCCGGATCCGAGCGCGGGCTGCTCTCGATCGCGTTTCCCCGCGACTACCGCGAGAGCGGGCTCTTCTACGCCTTCCTCACCGACGACACCGGGGACCTGCTGATCCAGGAGTACCGCCGCGCCGGCAAGCAGCAGCGCAAGGCGCGCCGCAGCAGCGCACGGACGCTGCTGCGGGTCAGGCATCGCGACTACGAGAACCACAACGGCGGTCAGCTCCAGTTCGGTCCTGACGGGAACCTCTGGATCGGGATCGGCGACGGCGGTGGCGGCGGCGACCCGTTCGAGAACGGGCAGAGCCCCGGCAGCCTGCTGGGCAAGCTGCTGCGCATCGACCCACGCCGGTCGGGAGAGCGGCCCTACACCGTGCCCGCCGACAACCCCTACGTCGGCCGCGAAGGGCACGACGAGATCTACGCGATCGGCCTCCGCAACCCGTACCGGTTCTCGTTCGATCGAGCCGGTGGAGATCTGCTGCTCGCCGACGTCGGCCAGGAGCGGTGGGAGGAGGTCAACCGGCTGCCCTGGCGCGCCGCGAACGGCGCGAACTTCGGCTGGGACGCGTTCGAGGGGCTCGACCCCTACGAGGAGGACGAGGCGCCGTCCGTCGCCCCGTTCCACACGCCGCCGCTCTTCCAGTACCCACACGAGAACGGCAACTGCTCGATCACCGGCGGGTACGTCGTCCGCGATCCGAAGATCCGATCGCTGGCCGGCCGCTACGTATACGCCGACTACTGCCGCGGTCAGGTCAGGAGCGTCCTGATCGAGGGCAACGGCTCACGCGGCGATGCGCCGGTCCGCGGCCTACCGGTCTCGCTCGGGATCGCCAGCTTCGGCGAGGACACCGCCGCCCGGATCTACGTCGCGAACGTCGAGACGGGGCTCGTCTACCGGATCAAGAAGGGGACGAGGAAGAAGCCGGCCAAGCCGCGGCCCAAGGATCCCGGCAAGTAGCGAATGGGGACTGGCGCGACGGCGCCCGAGGCGGCTCGGGGTCTTCGTCAGCGCCGCACGTAGCCCGCGAAGGGCCCCGCGTCGGCGGCCATCGCGTCGGCGAGGGTGAAGACGTGGCTGCCGTCCTCGATCCGGGCGGGCCGGACATCGCCCTCAGGAACCAGGTGCGTGCCGTCGGCGAGCTCGAAGATCGGCCCCTCGACGGCGATCACCTTGACGCCCGCGTCGGTCAAACGACCTGAGATCGGGCTCGAGCTCGCTGCGGCTGATCCTGGCTCCATTCACCCTGTACATTAGCAAACGCTCACGAAAACCTTGCAGGTTCGATTTCACAACCAAGATCCCCAGGTTTCAAGCCATTCCCCTGTATGCGCTCCAGGCGACCCCTGAGGGCCTGCGGCCAAGCAGACCGGCGGACGCAGGAGCCGAAGCGGCCGAAGGGCCGTGAGGCGACGAGGACTCCGGTATGCGCCGCGCCCCCGCAGGCGCGGAGGTTTCCTGAGGGCCTGCGGCCAAGCAGACCGGCGGACGCAGGAGCCGAAGCGGCCGAAGGGCCGTGAGGCGACGAGGACTCCGGTATGCGCCGCGCCGCAGGCCCTCAGGCCCTTCCTTCGGCTTCGTATTCGCGTAGAAACCCCTCGAACTCACGCATGTGGCCCTGCTCGTCGCGGAGGATCGTGATGACCATGTCCTCGGTGACGGGATCGACCTCGGCGGCGAACTCGATGATCTCGTTGTAGTAGTCGATCGCGCCGCGCTCGGCCGCGATCACGCCGTTGATCACGTGCGGGATGTCGACCTGGGTGCTCGCCGGCTGCAGGAAGGACTGCTCGGCCTGGAACTGCTGCGAGCCGGGGACGACCCCGTAGAGCTCCTTGATCCGGGCGGCGAACTGCTGGGCGTGCCCGAGCTCCTCGTTGACGTCGCCGGCGAGGGACTGCTTGATCTCCTGGGCGCGCACGCCGTCGGGGTTGACCGAGTTGGCGACGTAGCTCATCACCGTCTCGATCTCCATCCAGTAAGCCTTGGTCAGCATCTCGACGAGCTTCTCCCGGTCGGCTCGGTTCTCGTCGGCGAGGATGTCCTTGGATCCTGCGGCCATGCGCTCCTCCTCATTCAGTCCGCGGCCCGGGACGATCATCTCGTCGGCTCGGCCCGCTAGAAGTTGTTGTGGGATGGAATCTACCCAGGTTGCAACACGGCGAACCTCCGAGCGCCCGACGACGATCGGCGGCGTCGACTCGCGCGTGCTCGAGGTCGAGGGCGAGGGGCCGCCGCTGCTGCTCGTGCACGGCTACGCCGACAGCGCCGACACGTGGCGTCCGATCCTGGAGCGATGCGCGGCCGCGGGACGAGCCGCGCTGGCGATCGACCTGAAGGGCTTCGGCGCCGCAGAGCCGCTGGAGCCGGGGCCGATGTTCCCGCAGTGGGAAGCGATGGTCGACGACGCGATACGCCGCCACGGGGCAACGGACGGGGTGATCCTCGTCGGCAACTCGCTCGGGGGCGCGCTGGCGATGCGCGCCGCTCAGCGCGACGACCTGCCGGTCGCCGGCGTCGTCCCGATCGCTCCGGCGGGGCTGGAGATGGCGCGCTGGTTCACGGCGATCGAGAACGAGTGGCTGATCCGGCTCCTCAGCAACTCACCGGTGCCCGTCCCGGACCGGATCGTCAGGCCGATCATCGCCCGCGTCTACCGCACCCTCGCCTTCAGCGATCCCGGGATCGCCGACCCCGACGCGGTCTCCACCTTCACCTCGCACATCGGCTCGCTGCGCCGGAGCATGGGCGTCCTCGACATCGGTCGTCGCCTGCTGCCGGAGCTCGCGGATCCCTTCGAGCTGGAGGCGATCGACTGCCCGCTGCTGCTGATCTGGGGCGACCGCGACCGGATGGTCTACATGACCGGCGCCGAACGGGTGCTGCGAGCGGTCGACTACTCCGACATCGAGGTGCTCCAGGGCTGCGGCCACTGCCCGCAGATCGAGCGACCGGACGAGCTCGCCGAGCTCCTGCTCGGCTTCCCGCGAGACTGATGCCGAAGCCGTCCGTTCTACCCGCGGAACTTCAGCCGGCTCAGGGCCGGTTCAGATTCCGTTCGAAGTCGTCACGCCCACCGACGGAGCTTCAGCCGGCTCAGGGCCGGCTTGTGTTCGGTTCGAAGCCGTCACATCCAGGCCGCGGGCGACTCGCCTCGCGAACATGCTGATCCTGCTGCCGCCCTCGGAGGGCAAGACCGAGCCGCGCGGGAAGTCCGCCCCGCTCGACGACCTCTCGTTCGCGAACGAGCTGGGGCCGCTGCGGGCGCGGCTGCTGAAGGCGATGCGGATGAACCTCGAGGAGCTGCCCGCCGGCAAGGCGATCGGGGTCTACAGCGGCGTCCTCTACGAGCACCTGGACTGGGACTCGCTCCCGGCCGCGGCCAAGAGGCGGGGCAACTCCTCGGTCCTGATCGCGAGCGCGCTCTGGGGGATGCTCCGGCCCACCGACCGCATCCCGATCTACAAGCTGCCGATCGGCGAGGCGGTGCCGCGGCTGGGAAAGGCCGGCCCGCGCTGGCGCGAGCCGCTCGCCAAGGCGCTGAGCCCGCTGGACACGCCGCGTCAGCTCGTCGTCGACTGCCGCTCCGGCGGCTACGCGAGCCTCTGGCGGCCGCAGCACTCCCAGCACGTCCAGGTCCGCGCCTTCCGCCAGGAGCCCGACGGCTCGCGCAAGCCGATCTCGCACATGGCGAAGGCGTCGCGTGGACGGCTGACGCGGGCGGCGCTGGAGGCGAAGCAGGCCCCCCGGGACGTGGAGGCCCTCGGCGCCGCCGCGGAGTCGGCGGGGATGGCAATCGAGATCGGGAGCGCCGGCAAGGGCGAGGGCCGGCGGTGGCTCCTGGATGTGATCGAGCGCTGAAACACGCCCCGGTCACCGAGTGGCTCGCAACTCACGATTATTGGTCGTTACGGGCCACTCGATCGAGGAAGTTGCCGATCGGATCGATCGCGACTGCTTTGCCGCGTGCACCTGGTCGTCGAGGACGACGGGACGGGCTCTACCCGAGCGAGCTCTCGGCGGCGCGCTCGGACTCGGCCTCGATCGTGCCGTCGTTGCCGAGCTCTTCCTCGGGCGGGAGCTCTCCCCCGCGCTCGGTGCCGGCGATCATCTCGTCGCCGATCGGTTCCGGCGGGATGAAGCCGGACTTCATGCCGAAGTAGACGGCCTGCGGGTGGTGGGCGACGATCGCGACCGTCGACTGCTCGGGCTCCACCGCGTAGCCGCCTGAGAGGTCCATCCCGATCTCCTCCAGGCCGAGCAGCCTCCAGAGCTTCTCGTGCTCGGACTGCTCCGGGCAGGCCGGGTAGCCCCAGGAGTAGCGGCGGCCCTGATCGGGGCCGATCCCAAGATCGGAGCGGATCCCCGCGTGGCTCCACTCGGCCAGGCCCTCGGCCGTCTGCACCCCGAGACCGTGGACGAAGAGCTGCTCGGCGAACTCGCCGTCGGCCTCCAGCCGCTTGATCACCTCGGTCACCTCGGAGCCCGCGGTGACGCCCTGGAAGGCGACCACGTCCCGCTCGCCGGCGGAGCCGTTCGGGGAGGATCCCGATGCTCCCCGACGCGCAGCGGAGGAAGCGTCGGGCAGTGGTCTGAAGAAGTCGGTGAGGCAGATCCGGTCGTGCTTGGGCTGGCGCGGGAAGACGAAGCGCTCGATCTCGCGATCGTGGTCCTCGGGATCGAAGATGACCAGCTCGTTGCCGTCGGCGTTGCAGGGGAAGTAGCCCACCCGACCCCTCGGGTGCAGGTAGTCCTGCTCGCGCCACATCCGCTCCAGCTTCGGCCGGAAGCCCTCCTCGCCGTCGTGGCCCTCGACGATCTGCCGCCAGGCCTCGCCCTTGACCCCGCGACCGCCCCAGTGCAGCTTGAAGAGCACGTGGCGGTCGAGGTAGGGGAAGACCTCGTCCATGTCGATCTCGAGGTCGCGCACGCCCCAGAACGGCGGCTCGGGGATCGGCGCGTCGGTGTCCGCCGCCGAGCGGACGCTGTCGTCGGTCGTCGGAGGCGAGTCGTCGATCACCTCGGGCTTCTCGCGCAGCACCTTGGCCTCGCTGCGGATCTTCGCGACCAGCGCCTCGCGCGCCCCGCCGTCGATCAGCGAGTCCATCGTGTCGAGTCCGGTGAAGGCGTCCTTGCAGTAGAAGACGCCCGGCTCGTAGACCTCGTCCGATTCCTTGCCGCCCGGATAGAGCGCGCGGCGCCCGAAGTCGCGGTTGATCGCCGCGCCGCCGATCAGCACCGGGAACTCGAGGCCACGCCCGTGCAGCTCCTGGATGCAGGCGGGCA
>CAZXKG010000116.1:0-8285 GCA_964641695.1 uncultured Conexibacter sp. | reverse complement strand
AGGACGATCCCCGCAACCCGGCCGTGATCGCCGACAACGTCGGCGACAACGTCGGCGACTGCGCCGGGATGGCCGCCGACCTGTTCGAGACCTACGCGGTCACGGCGGTCGCGGTGATGCTCCTCGGCGTACTCAGCTTCGGCGCCGACGTCGCCCGGGAGGTGGCGGTCTACCCGCTGATCATCGGCGGGGTCGCGATCATCGCCTCGATCGTCGGCGCGCTCTCCGTGCGCAGCGCGAGCGGCAACGTCGAGGGCGCGCTCTACCGCGGCCTGATCGTCTCCGGGATCCTCTCCGCCGTCGCCTTCTACCCGGTCACCGAGTGGATCATGTCCGACGCCCTGGCGCTCGGCGTGATCGACCCCGACGGTCCGCTCGCCGGGGCGTCGGTCGGCGATCTCTGGCTCTGCGCCCTGATCGGGATCGGCGTCACCGCTGGGCTCTTCGTCGTCACCGACTACTACACCTCGACCCGGTTTCGGCCGGTGCGGACGATCGCGGCGGCGTCGAGGACCGGGCACGCGACCAACATCATCCAGGGCCTGGCCCAGGGGTTCCAGGGGACCGCGATCCCGGCGGTGATCATCATCCTCGCGATCTTCGCCGCCAACGAGCTCGCCGGGATCTACGGGATCGGCGTGGCCGTGATGGCGCAGCTCTCGCTCACCGGCCTGATCGTCGCGCTCGACGCCTTCGGACCGATAACCGACAACGCGGGCGGGATCGCCGAGATGGCGGATCTGCCCGAGGAGGTTCGGAACGTGACCGATCCGCTCGACGCGGTCGGGAACACGACGAAGGCGGTCACCAAGGGATACGCGATCGGATCGGCGGTGCTCGCGGCTCTGGTCCTCTTCGCCGCCTTCAAGATCGAGGCGGCCGAGGAGCTCGGCGTCGACCCCGCGGCGTTCCCGTTCGACATCAGCAACCCGAAGGTGCTGATCGGGCTCATGGTCGGCGGCCTGATGACGTACCTGTTCGCCGCGCTCGCGATCGAGTCGGTCGGTCGCGCGGGGGGAGAGGTCGTCGAGCAGGTGCGCAAGCAGTTCCGGGAGAAGCCGGGGATCATGGACGGGACCGAGATCCCCGACTACGGCAGGACCGTGGCGATCGTCACCGCGGCGGCCCAGAAGGAGATGATCCTGCCGTCGCTGATCCCGATCGTGATCCCGGTGATCGTCGGGGTCTGGAGCGTCGAGGCGCTCGGGGGGCTGCTGATCGGCGTGATCGTGGTCGGGTTCTTCGCCGCGGTCTCGATGACCGTCGGCGGCGGCGCCTGGGACAACGCGAAGAAGCTGATCGAGGACGGCGAGTACGGTGGCAAGGGGTCGGAGGCGCATGCCGCGTCGGTCACCGGGGACACCGTCGGAGACCCCTACAAGGACACCGCCGGCCCGGCGATCAACCCGATGATCAAGGTCGCCAACATCGTCGCCATCCTGATCATCCCGATCATCCACTTATAGGAGTAAGGTCGCGCGCCGGTTATGGCGCTCCGTGTCCCACGCGACCAGTCGCTGCAGAAGGTCTACGGCGTTGGGGCGCTGTTCAGCACCGCATACGGGAACGTCGGCTCGTCGATCTACTACGCGCTCGGGGTCGTCTCGGCGTTCGCCCTCGGGCTGACCCCGGTCGCCTTCCTGATCTCGGGGATGATCTTCGTCTGCACCGCCGCGACGTACGTCGAGGGCACCCTGATGTACACCGAGGCGGGCGGCTCCTCGAGCTTCGCCCGGCACGCGTTCAACGAGCTGGTCAGCTTCGTCGCGGGCTGGGGCCAGATGCTCAACTACGTGATCACGATCGCGATCTCGGCGTTCTTCGTGCCCCATTACCTCGGCGTCTTCTGGGGGGAGCTCCGGGTTGGCCCGGCGGACATCGTCTTCGCGGCGTTGCTGATCACGTCGCTCGCCTACCTCAACATCCGGGGAACGCAGGAGTCGGCGCGCCTGAACCTGTTCCTCTCGATCGGCGACCTGATCATGCAGACGCTGATCGTGGTCGTCGGCTTGATCTTGGTCTTCGACCCGGGGCTGCTCGTCGACAGCATCCAGCTCGGGGTCGCTCCCACCTGGAGCGACTTCGCGCTGGGGATCGCGCTCGGGATGATCGCCTACACCGGGATCGAGACGATCTCGAACATGTCGGAGGAGGCGATCGATCCTCAGCGGTCGATCCCAAGGGGGGCGGGGCTGACGGTGATCACCGTGGTCACGCTCTACGCGCTGCTCCCGATCGTGGCGCTGTCGGCGATGCCGGTGGTCCAGGGGCCGAACGGGTTCGAGACCGAGCTCGGCACCACCTACGCCAACGACCCGGTCCGCGGGATCGTCCAGAACCTCGGGCTGGGAGAGGGTCTGACCGACGTCCTCAAGTACGTGGTCGGGGTCGTCGCGGCGGTGATCCTGACCGCGGCGACGAACGCGGGGATGATCGGCGTCTCCCGGCTCACCTTCTCGATGGGCCAGCACCGCCAGCTCCCTGAGCGCCTGCGGCAGATCCATCCCAAGTACAGGACCCCGCACCTGGCGATCGTCACCTTCGCGGTCATCGCGATCATCGCGCTGCTGCCGGGACAGGCAGAGCTGCTGGCGACGATGTACGCGTTCGGAGCGATGCTCTCGTTCACGGTCGCCCATACGGCGATCATCTGGATGCGGGTCCGGAAACCGGACTTCGAGCGGCTCTGGAAGCCCCCGCTCGACATCCCGATAGCCGGGTCGAAGATCCCGTTGACGGCGATCCTCGGCGGCCTCGGCACGCTCGGCGCCTGGATCGTGGTGATGGTGACGAACCCGGTGACGATGGCGATCGGGGTGGGATGGATGGTGCTCGGGGCGATCGTCTACCTGCTCTACCGCCGCCACCAGCAGCTTCCGATCACGAAGACGGTGAAGGTCGTGCTGCCCGAGCCGCTCGGCGTCGAGGAGGTCGAGCATCGCTCGGTCCTGGTGCCGTTCGAGGACGACCCGTTCTCCGAGGAGGTGATCGGGACCGCCGCCCGGCTCGCCGCCCGCAAGAGCCGGGGGATCCACGTGCTCTCGCTGCTCAACGTCCCCGCCCACCTTCCGATCGACGCGCCGCTGCCGCGTCAGCAGGCCCGCGCCCAGGAGAAGGTGGAGCGGGCGAAGTTGATCGGCGGCCGCCGCGTCACCGGCCACGTGCAGCGGGTGCGCCCCGGCCAGGCCCCGAAGGCGATCGTCGAGGAGGCGACGGCGATCCACGCGACGGCGATCGTCATGCAGCTGATCTACCGCAACGGAACGCCCCTCTACGGCAAGACCCTTCAGGGGGTGCTCGGAAACCGGCCGTGCCGGGTGATCGTCGCCGCCGATCCCGATGTCGACCTCGCCCGCGAGCGGGAGCCGGTGGCCGTATGAGCTGCCGCGCCCCGGTCGCTGCAGGGGGCTGTCGCCATGCGCGAGGTTCCCGCGACCCGGTAGTCGTCGGTGACCGCGTCGTGAGCCGGGCGCTACCTACAATCGCCGGCGATGGAGCGGCGGGAACCGATCGCAGCGCGGGGCACGCGGATCCTCTCGACCCTGATCGTGCTGATCGGCGTCGCGATCGTGGTCCGCACGTTGACCGCCGGCGGCGGGCCGACGTCGATCGGGATCGTGATGGGGGTCATCTTCGTCGGGATCGGGATCGGCCGCCTCTACCTGCTGCGCCGCACCGCCCCGCCGGGTTGAGCGGAGCGCGCGGGTGAACCCCGTGCCGGAGCGGGAGCCGACGCCGCCGAGATCCGCGCTCGGTCGGCGGTTCCTCGGCGTTCCCTGGCTGTGGGCGGTCGGGCACTCGGCCGTCGCCTTCTCGATCTACTACTCGCTCGGGCTGGTCACCGACCACGCGCTGGCCCTGACGCCGATCGTGTTCGCGGTCACCGGGTTGATGTTCGTCGTCACCTCGATGACCTACGCCGAGGGCGGGTCCATGTACCGGGAGAGCGGCGGCTCGAACACGCTCGCCCGGCGCGCCTTCAACGAGGTCGTCAGCTTCCTCGCCGGCTGGGCCATCCTGCTCGATTACGTGATCGTGATCGCGCTGGCGGCGTTGACGATCCCGCACTACCTGACCCCGATCTCGGGATCGTTCAACGACGGCGGCGCCGAGATCCTGATCGCCGCCGCCGCGGTGCTCGTCGTCGCCGCGATCAACATCGTCGGCTTCACCGGCCGACGTCGCCAGGGCATGCTGGTCGGGCTCGCGACCGCGGATCTCCTCCTGCAGTTCCTGATCATCGTCGTCGGCGCCGCGGTCCTCTGGAACCCGGCCGCGCTCACCGACAGCCTCGCCGCCTTCGGGACGCCGTCGATCGAGGAGCTGGCGACGGCGCTGGTGATCTCGATGGTCGCCCTGGCGGGGATCGAGGCGGGGTCCGACCTCGCGCCCGACTTCGCCTGGCGCCCGGAGGATCTCCGTCACGCCCTGCGGCGCGGTTCGGTGGTCGTCCCCTTCGTCTACATCGCGATGTCGTTCGTCGCGCTGATGGCGCTGCCGGTGGTGGAGGGTCCCGGAGGCCCGGAGTCGGCGCTGGCGACGATGTTCGAGCAGGCACCCGTCCTCGGCATCACCACCGCGATGGAGCCCGCCTGGCTCGGTGAGCTGTTCAAGTGGGGCGTGGTCGCGATGGCACCGGTGATCCTCCTGTTCGCGGCGAACGCGACGATGCTCGGGCTCTCGCGGCACGTCTACGTGATGGCGACCAACCGGCAGATCCCGAGCTGGCTCGGCAAGCTCGGCAGCCGCTCGACCCCCTACGTCGCGATCGTGATCGCGGCGACGGTCGCGATCGGGTTGGTGTTTCCCTCCGACATCGAGATGCTGGCGGCGATCTTCGCCTTCGGCGCGATCATCGCGATCGCGATCGCTCACGTCTCCCTGATCCGCCTGCGGTACCTGGAGCCGGATCGCGAGCGGCCTTACCGGGTGCCGCTCTCGGTCCGCGCCGGCGCGGGCACGATCCCGCTGCCCGCGGCGGGCGGGTTGATCCTCTGCCTCGTCGTCTTCGTCTCCCTGATCCTGCTTCGCGATTACGCCTTCTGGGTCGGTGGCTCGTGGATGGCCTTCGGCCTCGTCGCCTACTTCCTCTACAGGCGGGTGTTCGAGGGGATCCCGATGGGCGAGGCGGTGAACGTGCCCGAGCAGGCGCTGCACAAGCACCGGCCGGACGTCGATCTCGACAGCGTCCTCGTCCCGGTCTTCGGCAGGGGCGCCGACGACGAGATCGTCACCACCGCCTGCCGGCTCGCGGTGGCCGCCCCGCTCGCCGGGCAGAGCCGGCCTCGCGTCGAGCTCCTGTACGTGATCGACCTGCCGCTCACGGTGCCGCTCACCGGTCCGATCCCGGCGGGCAGGATGGAGGAGGCGGAGCGCGCCCTGGCGCGGGCGATGGAGGTTGCGGACGAGTACCCGGGCGTCGAGAAGACGGAGTCCTGGGTCACGGCGCGCAGCGTCGGCGAGGCGATCGTCGAGCAGGCGATCGAGCGTCAGGTCGAGGCCGTCGTCGCCGGCGGGGAGCCGCCGACCAGGATCCGCGGTGGGGCGGTTCTCGGCGGCGTGCGTGCCGCCAGGCCCGCGGAGATCGGCCCGATCACCGAGTACGTGCTGCGCCATGCGCCCTGCCGCGTGCTGCTGACCGCGCCACCGGAGGAATGAGCCGGTGCCCCGGTCAATAAGATCGGTTGCATGCTGATCCTGATCGTGGGTTGTGGACGCGTCGGCTCCGCTTTGGCGAGGACGATGCTGAGCGATGGGCACCAGGTGTCCTGCCTCGACGAGGATCCCGACTCGCATGCTCGGCTGGAGCTCGGCCTCGACTCCTCCTGGGAGGATTCCGGCGGCCAGTTCACCGTCGGCACCGGCCTCGAGATCGACGCGTTGCTGACCGCCGGGATCGAGGATGCCGACGTCTTCGTCGCCTCGACGAACGGGGACAACACCAACATCGTCATCGCGCAGATCGCCCAGCGCCGGTTCGAGGTCGAGACGGTGATCGCGCGGATCCTCGATCCCTACCGAGCCGAGTGGTATGAGCAGCAGGGCTTGCGGACGATCTGCCCGACCAGGGTCGCGATCGAGATGCTGGAGTCGGACGTCAGGACGATCGCGGCCGGGAGGAGGGTCTGATGATGGCCTCGACCGGTTCCGACCGCGAGTACATGATCGTCGTCGGCGGCGGCAAGGTCGGCTGGAACCTGACTCGTGAGCTGATCGACAAGGATCACGAGGTGACCCTGATCGAGTCCGATCGCGAGCGCTATCTGACGGTCGAGCAGGAGCTCGAACATCGGGTCGTCTACGGCGACGCATCAGAGCTCTGGGTGCTGGAGCGCGCCGGCATCGCACGCGCCGGGATGGTGATCGCCGTCACCGGCGACGACGAGGACAACCTGCTGATCTGCCAGGTGGCGAAGGACAAGTACGGGGTGGAGCGCGTGATCGCACGCGTCAACAACCCCCGCAACCGTCAGCACTTCCAGCTGCTCGGCGTCAAGCCGTACGTCTCCGCGACCGACCTGATCCTGCGGCTGATCGAGCGCGAGGTGCCCCGCTACGGGCTGGTCCACCTGCTCGATCTCGCCGATGCCAAGATCGAGATCATCGACCTGCTGATCGGCGAGAAGGCCGAGGTCTGCGGCAAGCGGGTCGACGAGCTGCGGATGCCGGCGGAGAGCCTGCTGATCAGCGTGCTTCGCGACGGAGTCGGGTTCGTGCCGACCGCGGACACGGTCCTGCAGGCCGGGGACGAGGTCCTCGCCGTCCTCAACCCCGAGTTCGAAGAGGAGCTCACACGCTATCTCGGCCACGAAGAGCGCCGGCCGTCGGAGGGCTGAACGATGCGCGATGTCGATTTCCTGCTCGTCGGCGGCGGCCTCGCCTCCGCCTACTGCGCCTCGGAGCTGCGCAAGCGTCGTGCCGAGGGATCGATCCTCCTCGTCGGCCGGGAGCCCGAGCCGCCTTACGAGCGACCGCCGCTGAGCAAGGAGTACCTGCGCGGCGAGGCCGAGCGGCCCGACGCCTTCGTCCACGAGGCCTCCTGGTACGCGGAGAACGACGTCGAGCTGCTGGTCGGCAAGAGCGTGATGTCGCTCGACACCGGTGAGCGCGTGGCGAAGATCCAGGGCGGGGAGGAGGTTCGCTTCGGGAAGGCGCTGCTGGCCACCGGGGCGATGGTCAACCTGCTCCGGGTCGACGGGGCCCAGCTCGACGGGATCCACTACCTGCGCGCGTTCGGCAACTCCGACTCGATCCGTGACGACCTCGAGGCGGCGGGCGCCAAGCGGGTGGCGCTGATCGGCGGCAGCTTCATCGGCGCCGAGGTGGCGGCGTCGTTGACCGCGAAAGGGTTCGAGTGCACGATCGTCGAGGTCGAGAACGTCCTCTTCGAGCGCAACTTCGGCGAACGCGTGGGCCGCTACATCCAGTCCGTGCTCGTGGACCATGGGGTCGAGATCGCCTCCGGCTCGGGAATCGAGGCCTTCGAGGGCGACGAGCGGGTCGCGGCGATCCTGACCGAGGGCGGCTCGGAGGTTCCCTGCGACGCGGTGGTGATCGGGGTTGGCGTCCGGCCCGACACGATGCTGGCCGGCCGCGCGGGCCTCGAGGTCGACGATGGCATCGTCTGCGACTCCGGCCTCGAGACCTCGGTCGAGGGCATCTTCGCCGCGGGCGACTGCTGCAGCTGGGACAGCGAGCTGCACGGTGGTCGGATCCGGCTCGAGCACTGGGACGTGGCGCTTCAGCAGGGTCGTCACGCCGCTCGCGGGATGCTCGGCGACAAGCAGCCCTACGAGGTCGTCCCGTACTTCTTCAGCGACCTCGCCGACTGGCTCAGCCTCGAGTACGTCGGCACCGGCTCCAAGGACGACGAGCTGATCGTCCGCGGCGAGATCCCCGAGGAGGGGGGCGAGGCCGAGTTCTCCGCCTGGTACGTACGCGAGGGCAAGCTCGTCGCCACGCTCTCGATCGACCGCGGCGACGATCTGATCGAGGCCAGGCGCCTGATCGCCGCCGGCGTGAGCATCGGCGAGGCGGAGCGGACGACGATCGAGGACGTCGACGCCGATCTCTCCCAGCTGGGCTGAAGCTCCCGACCCCGGTCGCTAATCTTCGCAACCGCGCTTCGGCGCACCCCACACCGCGCTCCGGCGCAACCCTTGCGGGCTGGTGTAATGGCAACACGCCTCGCTCTGGACGAGGTATTCAAGGTTCGAGTCCTTGGCCCGCAGTGAGATGACTGCCGGGGAATGCTCCGGCTTCGCCGTCCGCTTCCCCGGTTGGCC
>CAZXKG010000115.1:0-8315 GCA_964641695.1 uncultured Conexibacter sp. | reverse complement strand
TCGCCTCGAGGCTGCGGATCCGCTTCGACAGGGCCGGCTGGGAGATCCCGAGGCGAATCGCCGCCCGTCCGATCGAGCCCATGTCCGCCGCGGTGCAGAAGGCACGCAGCTCGCCGAGCTCGGGTGGGCGGGTCGGCTTCATCGCAGCCCTCGAAGCGGGAGTCGGGCCGCAGCCAGGCAGGGCATGGTCGCAAACCTATCGCCGCGAGCGACTTGGCACCGGTCCCGCACACTCGCTCTCCAGGGTCGCGCCCAACCGGCGTAGACCCACGACAGAAATTACGTGAGAGATATGTGGTGCCTCACCGATGCCGGAATCCCGGGCATCTGGTCTCCTCGGCGGGATGAGGCGGGCTCTGGGTCGAGGTGTTGGGGTGTGGATGGTCAGTTCGCTGCCCGGAGGGATCACGCACGGTCTCCGCACGCCGGCCCGTCCCGCGGCGTTGATCGCCGTCGCGATCGCGACCCTCGCCACCGCGTCGCTCGCCGCGCCGGCGTCCGCGGCGCCGGCCGGCGCCGGCAAGCGGGCGGCGCCGAAGATCCTCTCCCCGGCCCCCGGCGCGCGCCTTCCCGCTCGCCCGGTTGCGGTCCGCGTCCGCGCCAAGCAGGCCGGGAGCTTCTCCGTGCGGCTCAACGGCCAGGCGATCGGCAGCGACTTCACGAAGCCCTCGCGCCGCGGAGTCAGACGCCTGACCGTCACCGCCAGCTACGGCCTCCGCCACGGCCCCAACCACCTGCGTGTCCGGGTCACCGGCAAGGGCGGCAAGACGCGCAAGGCGAGCGTCGCCTTCCAGGTCAGGCGCAACGGGCCGCTGGCCGGCCCGGGCACCCGCCTGCGGATCCCCGTGGGCTCCGGCTTGATCCTCGACGGCTCCGACTCGCGCTCGCACCTGCGCAGACCGAAGAAGCTCCGCCACCGCTGGAAGATCGTCAAGGCGCCGCGCGGCGGCCGCCATCGCAAGGCGTTGAAACCGCACGACAAGCACAGGGGGGTCCGCCGGCACAAGTTCAGTCCCGAGGTGCCGGGCCGCTACAAGATCCGGCTGACCGTGACGGCGCCCGACGGGCGAGTGGGCTCGGCCGCCGTCCCGGTGCGCGTCGACCCGACCCCGATGGTCCACGTCGACACGATGGCGACGAAGGGCTCCGGAGACGCTGCCCGCTACGGGATCGAGGTCGGCGAGGATTTCTACGCCGCCAAGGATCCGGCTACCGCCTACGCGCAGCTCGTCGCGCTCGAGCGCAAGACGCTGGAGCCGGTCAAGGGCGCGCTCGCCGACCTGGCCAACAAGACCTACACGTGCGACCGGATCCCCTCGAGCGGCCTCTGCTCGCCCGGGATCCGGCCCGGCTGGGGCGGCTTCCAGAAGGACCTCGGCAGGCTCGGCGACGAGCACATCGCGATCCTCGCCACTCCGAGCCCGCCCCAGTACAGCGGCGGCTTCGTCAACCTGTCGGGCCTCGAGTCGGCGGCGGGAAGGCTCGGCGTCGGGACGACCCCTTACGACTCGAGCGTCGCCGCCGTCAACCCGGGCTCGTTCTCGGCGGTCGGCATCCCCGGGACGCCGGTGAGCGAGGGCGACTGGAGCGCCGTCTCCGGCCCGGGCAACCCGGTTCGAGCGGGCCGGATGGAGGGCTTCTTCGTGCTCAGCAACGAGGGCGCCTACCGGTTCGTCCCCTCCGAGCGGATCGACTTCACCACCCACGCCGCCGGGTCCAGCCCGACCGAGAGCGTGATCGAGGTCGGCGAGGACCGCTACGTCCAGTCCTTCCCGGGCGGGCTCGGCACCGGCGGCGGTTTCCACGTCGTCACGCTCGACCCACACACGCTGAAGGGTGAGTCGCGCTGGTTCGGGACCGACCGCTCCGTGATCGGCGAGCTCGACGGGCAGCTCTCCGCGATGGTCGACTACATGCGCGCGGCGAACAGCGCGACCCCGCGCAAGATCGTGATCGTCGCCAGCGCCGGCAACCCGGTCTCCCGCGTGCACACCGACGGGCTCAACGAGAAGGCCGCCGAGCTGGTCGGCGAGATCGCCCGCCTGGGAGGCACCCGCACGGCCTTCTACACGATGCTGGATCCGGGGATGTACAAGAAGAGCTCCTACTCGCTCGTCTCGCTCTCCCGCAGCGGCTCGACCTGGGGCCACGAGGAGCTCGGAGAGGGGGTCTCGGGAACCGGGGACGGCCCGCTCAACACCACCCCGCTCACCGGCACCTTCGCACGCACCGGCCCCAACTACACGTTCGAGGTGCAGACGATCAAGCCAGAGGCTCGGGGGGCGCACGACCCGGATCCCTCGCAGGGGGTCACCGACCTGCACCACGCCCTCTTCGACGATCCGATCCCCTGGCCGGAGGAGGGCCACGAGGGCAGGGAGGCGGCGGTCGCCTGGATCGGCGAGCAGGTGCTCGGCATCGACGACCCTCGCGGCATGTACTGGACGCTGCCGTTCGTCAACGGCCAGTTCGACTTCGCCGGCTGGGAGCGGATCGCGAACCGGATCGCGGCGCTCACCTACGACTCGTCGCACTCGAGCGGGTTCACGGCCGGCGACCTCGCCTGGGCCAAGGACGAGCTGGTCGAGGAGATCGGCTGGCTGGAGTCGACTCACACCTACCTGGGCGCGCTGGCGACACCGTTCGCCGAGGATCAGCTGCGGAGCTGGGCCCAGTTCTCCGAGATCTCGAACACGATCAGGGACCGGATCGGCGTATCCCCGGACCAGAAGTTGCGCGCCGTCCTGAGCTCGTTCTTCAACTTCTACAGGGCCATGTTCAACGAGCTTCCCGAGCCCTCGGGTGCGCTCGCGGCCGCAGTCAACGACGTCTACGAGGTCGTCGCGACGTTCGTCGAGGTCAACGAGGAGCCGGCCGAGGACGACTTCCAGACGCGCGCCGACAAGCTCGGCGACGAGCTCGCCAAGCGGCTCCAGGCCTCCCAGGCGACCCTGAACCGCGGGCTTCCGAACATGGTCGCCTCCGACTACTCGAAGTTGAAGGCGGTCGGCTCCTGCGCCTCGACCGATCCCAAGGACTGGCCGAACTGCCCGTTCGAGCACGTCGACTGGCAGTACACCCAGCAGGATCAGGCGAACGCGGCGGGCTCGCTGCTGCCGGCGGGGAGGACCTGGGCCTACAGCGAGCTGCTGCCGGCCAGGTACAACGCCTACCGGCTCCCCAAGTGGTGGCGGAAGCGCGTCGGCGGCAACGAGCAGTTCTACGGGATCACCGGCTTCACGGAGATCAAGTGGTACCCGTTCGAGAGCATCCCCGCGTCGGCTGAGACGGCGCTGCCGCTATGGCGCAACATGCCGGGCTACGGTCACCGCATCGCGCTCACCAACGACGGCTGGGCGAGCTACGGCGAGACCTGGCAGATCGTCGCGCTCGGCTACCTGAGCGGCGAGGGCACGCTGACCAGCCCGTGGGTGATGCACTACCCGGAGGAGGATGTGATGAAGCCCCTGTTCGAAGAGGTCGACAAGGGCGGGCTCGGCGCCGACCGCGAGTACTTCTTCGTGCACAGCTTCAACCCGAAGTCGCTGGATCACTACCCGGAGCGGGACACGCTCACGGGCTGGTGTCCGGTCTCCGAGTTCGACGCGTGCCCTGAGTGACTGCCCTGACTCCTAGGGGTCGTCGGCCCGCAGTCGGTCCTCGCCGAGCGCCGCTGGGAGCTGGGTCCGCGAGCCGATCCCGAGCTTGCGGAAGGCGCGGTGCAGGTGGGCTTCGACCGTGCGTCTGGCGAGGAACAGCTCGGCGGCGATCTCGGGGTTGCTGCTGCCCGCGGCTGCCAGCTCGCAGACCTGACGCTCGCGAGCGGTCAGCGCGGCGGGGCCGCTGACCTCGACCCGGCGGGGACGGGCGCCGGCGGCGAGCAGCTCCTCGCGCGCCCGTCGTTCGAGCGGTGCGGCCCCGCACTCGACCGCGAGCTCGAGCGCGGCTGCGAGCGGCGCACGCGCCTCGACTCGACGGCGACTCCGGCGCAGGATCGCCCCGAGCGTGAGCCTGGCCTCGACGAGCTCCAGCGCCGCCTCCGACCTCTCCAGGACCGCGACCGCCTCGGCGGCCAGCGTCTCCTCGCCCGCCTCGCCCGAGACCCTGGCGGCGGCGGTCAGCGCCCTCCCGAGCGCCCGCGGCGCTCCCCACGCGCGGGCCAGCTCGACCTCCTCGGCGGCCAGCTCGCGCGCCCGCTCGACGGCATCGATCCGGTACGCGAGCAGCGCCGCCTCGCTGCGCCACGGCAGCAGCGCCGGGTTACGGCCGCCGAGGTCCTCGAAGCTTCGGCCGAGTCCCTCGACCTCTCCGAGCGCGGCCTCCGGCTCGCCCGTCGCGGCGCGCAGGCGCGCCCGGCTCAGCCACAGCCCATGCAGGTTGGGCCCGCGCGGGGGCAGCGGGATCGCGACCGCCATCTCGCCGGCCCGCCGTGCGCCGTCGAGGTCGCCGGCGCGCATCCGCGCCTCGACCAGCGCCGACGCGGCGTAGGCGAGCGCGCTGCCTCCCATCCCGTAGGAGCGCATCGTCTCCACCGCGTCCTCGGCGGCCGCGGCGGCCTCCGGCAGGCGTCCCCGGGCGAGCAGCGCGTGCGCCCGCGTCATCTTGCCGCCGCTGAACGCGCCGAGCCGCCCCGCCCGCCGCCCGGCCGCCTCCCACTCGCCGGCGAGCGCCACCGTGTCGGGATGGTCGGCGGCGATCAGGGCGACGGTCCCGAGCAGGTACTGGCCACCGGCGACGTCTGAGTGGCGCGCCCAGTCGCCCTCGAGCGCGGCTCGCACCCGCGTCGCCACGGCGGCCGAGTCCCGCCCGTCCCGGGCGCGGCGGTACCCGCGCACGCACTCGAGCATCCGCCAGGCGGCACCTCCTCGCTCCGGCATCGGGCCGGGCCGCTCGAGGCGATCGAGCTCGGGCCCGCCGCGACCGCCGACGAGCGCGTTGGTGAGCACGATCGCGTCGATCCGGCAGCGCAGCTCGGGATCCGCGTCGCCGAGCTCGCGCGCGGCGGCGAGGCCGATCTCGAGCCCCCGGTCGGGATCGACGGAGGGCAGCATCGTCGCCAGGCCGACAGCGATCTCGCCTCGCGCCCGCGGCTCCCGAGCGCCGGACAGCGCCTCCTCCATATGGGCGACCGCAGCCGATACGTCGACCAGGCCCTCGGCCCCGGCCAGCGCGATCAGCAGGGGCGTGCGCTCGGCCTCGCCCGGCGGCTCCTCGAGGGCGCGCCGCAGGTACTCCACGGCGGTAGCCGGGTTGCCGGTGCCGAGAGCTGCGGCCGCGGCGGCCCGGAGCGTCTCGACGCGCTCCGGCGCGCCGATGGGAGGCGCGCGCAGGAGCTGCCCCGCGATCCGCTCGACGCCGGCGCCGCGGTCGGCGAGCAGCGCCGCGGCGGCGGCGTGAGCGGCAGCCACCTCGCCGGATCCGATCGTGGCCTCGATCGCATCGCGGATCAGGGGGTGGACGAACTCGAGCCGTTCGCGGCCGCGAACGATCTCCATGCCGGCGAGCGCGTCGGCGGCGTCGCGGGCGGACTCGGGTGCGAGGCCGGCGAGTTCCGCGGCCTCGTCCAGACGTGCGCCGTCGCCGAGGATGGAGGCTGCCTTCGCCAGCTCCCGCGCCTCGGGCGGGAGCTGCGCGAGCCGCAGCCGGACGCTGTCGGTCACCGCGGCCGGCCCGATCCGCTCGACCTCCCCGACCTGCGACGCATGCGGGACGACGCCGCGGTCGCGAAGCCCACGGCAGAGCTCGCGCAGCAGCAGCGGGTTGCCGCCGGTCGCGAGCCGGCAGGCGGCCGCGAACTCGGCGTCGGCGGGCTCGCCGAGCAGCTCCCCTGCGACCGCTCCCGTCGCCGTCTCGCTGAGCGGTGCCGGACGCAGGACGCCCACCGATCCGGCGGCCTCGTCGAGGATCCCGGCGAGCAGCGCGCCCTGCTCGTGATCGGGGGTGATCGGCCGCAGCGCCACGATCGCCAGCGCCGCAATCCCGTCGAGCCGCCTGGCCAGGTAGGCGAGAAAGCGCAGCGACGCAGCGTCGGCCCACTGGGCATCGTCGACCGAGATCAGCAGACCGCCGCGCTCGGCGAGCCCGGCGGTCAGCCAGTGAAGCCCGTCGAGAACCTCGAAGTCGGACCTGGGCTCGGTGGCCGCCTCGCCGTCGAGCAGCGGCCGCGCCCCGGCGGCCGGCCCGGCCAGCAGTGCGCCGCGGGCGGCGGCATCGACGGCTCTCAGCGGCGGCGCGAGGAGCTGGCGGGCGACCCCGTAGGGGAAGCCGCGCTCGAGCTCCGCGCCGCGGGCGGCGAGCACGTGCAGGCCCGCTTCGGCGCCCCACTCCCGGGCTGCGGAGAGCAGGCTCGACTTGCCGATCCCCGGCGGCCCCTCGACGGCGACGACCCCTCCCGCGCCCGCCGCGAGATCCCCGATCGCCGTGGCGACGGCTCGGCTCTCCTCCTCCCGTTCGCACAGGGTCAGCATCGGGTCGGCGAAGCGTCGCAAGTTCCCGCTCCGTCCGCGTCCTGCCCTACTTCGGCTGCGAGGTGGCCAGACCTGGGTCGGCTTTCGACCGAGCCATCGCCGGATCGGGCTTGGACGTCGTCGGTCGCCGCGAAGTAGGGTTGCCCCGGTGCCGATCACGGATTCGAACCGCGCCTGGTGGACCTTGGCGGGGGCCTGCATGGGGCTGTTCATGCTCATGCTCGACTCGACCGTGGTCACGTTGGCGCTGCCCTCGATCCGGGAGGAGCTCGACGCCTCGGCGAGCGAGCTGCAGTGGGTCATCAACGCCTACCTGCTGGCGCTGTCGGTGCTCGTCGTCACCGCCGGACGGCTTGGCGACATGTTCGGGCGCAAGCGCGTCTTCCTGCTCTCCCTCGGGATCTTCTCGGCGGGGCTGGTGATCGCAGCGCTGGCGCCGAGCATCGAGGTGCTGATCGCCGCGCGCATCGTCCAGGGCGTCGGCGGGGCCGGGATGCTGACGCTCTCGCTGGCGATCGTCTCCAACGACTTCTCCGACGCCGACCGCCCCCGCGCGCTCGGGATCTGGGCCGGCGTCTCCGCCCTCGCCCTGGCGCTGGGACCGCTGCTCGGCGGGCTGCTGGTCGAGCAGCTCGACTGGCGCTGGGTCTTCTGGATCGGGGTGCCGCCGCTGGTCGCGGGCCTGTGGATCACCGCCCGCGCGGCCACCGAGAGCAGCGACGAGGGCTCGACCCACCGCGTCGATCTGCCCGGGGTGGCGCTGCTGACGGTCGGCCTCGGCGCGATCGTCCTCGCCCTCGTAGAGGGCCACGGGTGGGGTTGGGGCTCGACCCCGGTGATCGCGTCGCTCGTCGTCGGCTTCGCGGCGCTGGTCGCGTTCGTGGTCGTCGACGAGCACGTCCGCCAGCCCGTGGTCGAGTTCGGCCTGTTCCGCAACCGCCCGTACCTGGGCGCGACCGCCGCCGCCTTCTGCCTGGTCGGCGGCTGGTGGGGCGTGATCTTCTACATGCCGCAGTACCTGCAGGACGTGCTCGACTACGGCCCGGTGATGAGCGGCGTGCTCGTGCTGCCGATCACCGCGCCGATGGTCTTCATCTCGCCGCTGTCGAAGTGGTTGATAGACCGGGTCGGGGTGCGCCTGCTGATGACCGTCGGGATGCTCTGCGGCACGGTCGGCATCGCCCTGATGACCCGGATCGACGCGACCAGCGGCTATGGCACGGTGCTCCCGGGGTTCCTGCTCTTCGGGGTCGCCCTCGGGCTGGTCTACACGCCGATGTCGACTGCGGCGATGGCCTCGATGCCCCGGGCCAAGGCGGGCATCGCCGCCGGCGTGCTGGCGATGAACCGGGTCCTCGCCGGCGCGGTCATGCTCGCCGTCACCGGCGCCCTGTTCGCCGTCTTCGCCGACGAGGAGGCAGGCGAGGCACCGGCGACGATCTACACCTACGCGCTCTCGAACGCCCTCTGGGCCTCGGTGATCCTCTGCGCGATCGGCACCGCGCTCACCTGGTGGCTCGTCCGCCCGGCCGCGCTGGAGCCCCACCCCGGCGACCACCGGCGCTGAACGTCCGAACGAGCGCGCGCTCCGGTGCGCGCTGGTTCTCGTGCGTTTGGGAGACGGACGTCGCCAAGTGATCTGACGAGGCGGAGGGCGGCGTGATCTGGGGGGTGGGCTGCGAAGCGACCAGGTTGGCCGTGAGCAGCCCGATGACGCCTCGAGCGTCTGACGAGATCGAGGGGGCCGTGGCCAAGGAAGAGGAGGCGAAGCGACCAGGTTGGTCGTGAGCCGACGATGACGCCTCGAGCGTCTGACGAGATCGAGGGGGCCGTGGCCAAGGAAGAGGA
>CAZXKG010000114.1:0-8397 GCA_964641695.1 uncultured Conexibacter sp. | reverse complement strand
GAGGCGGTGCGGGCGGTCGAGGTCGCCTACGCCGTCTCGACGGCGGCGCTTCTCGTGCTGCTGCTGCCCGCGCTCTCGGGGTTCCGCCGGCGGGGTCGGGACTGACGCATCGGGTTTCAGGAGAAGCCGAACGTCCCAGCGCGCTTCCGGGGCTTCCATATGATCCCGTCGGTGCCGTCCACGCAACTCGACGTCCGAATCGAGCGCAGCCACCCGCCGACCCTTCCCCCCGATTCCGTCAACGCGGTCTTCCTGCTGGGAACCTGCTTCCATCCGCTTCGGAGCGTGCAGGAGCTCGAGGTCGTCGTCGCCGGGGAGTCCCATCCTGTCACCGCGCACGGGATGCCTCGGATCGACGTCTTCCAGGAGCAGAACCCACCGAACGCATGGGGCGACGACGCTGCACCTTCCGCCGCGGATCCGTACCGACACAGCTACCGCAGCGGCTTCTGGGCGACGGTGCCGGTGCGGATGCCCGAGCGGGGAAGCGTCGACGTCCGGATCAGGGCGAGCCTCGACGACGGGACGGTGGAGGAGTTCCCGCTGGAGCCGATCCTCGCCGCCGAGGGGGATGAGCCCGCGCTGGGAGACGGGGTTCCGTCTGCCTCCCTCGCCGTCTGCATGGCCACCTTCGAGCCCGACGAAGAGCTGCTCGCGACCCAGATCGAGTCGATCCGCGGGCAGACCGATCAGGACTGGATCTGCCTGATCAGCGATGACGCGTCCTCGCCGGAGAGCTACGAGAGGCTGCTCGCGATCGTCGGTGACGATCCCCGGTTCGTCGTCTCGAGGTCGCGGACGCGACTCGGCTTCTACCGCAACTTCGAGCGGGCCCTGCATCTGGTCCCGGCGGGCGTCGAGCTGATCGCGCTCAGCGACCAGGACGATCGCTGGTACGAGGACAAGCTGGCGACGCTGCGTGCCGCACTCGGCGATGCGCAGCTCGTCTACTCCGACCAGCGGATCGTCGATCGGGATGGGAACGTGGTCGCGCCCACCTACTGGTCCGGTGAGCGGGCGAACAACCACAGCAGCCTCGCCTCGTTGCTGGTCGCCAACACGATCACCGGCGCCGCCAGCCTCTTCCGTCGCGAGTTGCTCGGGATCGCGCTCCCGTTCCCCGACCCGCCGGGTCAGCAGTACCACGACCAGTGGCTTGGCCTTGCGGCGCTGTCGATCGGCAAGATCGCCTACGTCGATCGGCCGCTCTACGACTACGTCCAGCACCACGCCGCCGCCCTCGGACACGAGGGTGCCAACACCGCGAGCGAGGACGCACGCCCGCGCGGGCTGCGCGGGCTGCTCAGCTCGGCTCGAGGATCTCGCGCCGCCTACTTCTTCGCCTACACCCGGATCAGGCTGCTGGCCGAGACGCTGCTGCTGCGCGGCAGCGGCCGGATCGCCGCGACCAAGGCCCGGACGCTCCGTCGGATGGCGAGAGCGGAGAGCTCCCCGCTGGGGATCCCGTGGTTGCTGGCGCGCGGCTTGCGCCGGCACTTCGGCCGGACCGAGACGATGGGCGCCGAGCGACTGCTCGTCCACGGGCTCGCCTGGCGGCCCGGCATCGCGGCGATCGCCCGCCTCCGGGGCAAGCCGATCCCGGGGCTTCCCTACGACGCCCGCCTGCCCGTCGAGCCCGGCGCCCGCATCGGGGACAGCGTCGCGCTCAGCCTCGACCACGAGCCGACGAAGGTGCTCGGAAGCCTGGTCGAGCCGTTGCGGCTCGAGGTGTCCGCCGAGGCGCCCGAGCGGGTCAACCTCCTGATCCCGACGATCGAGCTGCGTCATTTCTTCGGTGGCTACATCACGAAGTTCAACCTCGCCCGACGGCTGTCGGAGTCCGGGGTCCGGACGCGGATCCTGACCGTGGATCCGACCCCGCCACTGCCCGGTGACTGGCGGGAGCGGGTCGAGGGCTACGCCGGCCTCGACGGGCTCTTCGAGCACATCGAGGTCGCCTTCGCCCGCGATCGCGACGCGCCGGTCGAGATCAGCCCCCGCGATCGGTTCATCGCGACCACCTGGTGGACGGCGCACATCGCGGCCGCTGCGGTCGAGCAGACCGAGCACTCGCGGTTCCTCTACCTGATCCAGGAGTTCGAGCCCTACACGCATCCGATGGGCTCCTGGGCCGCCTACGCGTGGAGCACCTACGACCTCCCCCACGTGGCGATGTTCTCCACCGGCCTGCTCCGCGACTTCTTCGCCGAGCGCCGCCATGGCGTCTTCGCCGGCGGCCGGGCGGCCGGCGAGCGCGACTCGATGGCGTTTCAGAACGCGATCACCGCGGTCGAGCCGCCACCTCCCGAGGAGCTCGCGGAGCGGGAGCGTAAGACCCTGCTCTTCTACGCTCGCCCCGAGAGCCACGGTGCCCGCAACATGTTCGAGCTGGGGATGCTGGGGCTGTCCGAGGCGATCGCTCGCGGCGTCTTCGACGATCGCTGGGAGTTCCACGGGATCGGCTCGGTCGAAGGTCGCGATCGCGAGGTCAGCCTTCCGCGGGCGAGAACCCTGAAGCTGCTCAGCAAGCGGGATCAGGGCAGCTACGCCGAGCTGCTGACCCGGCACGACGCCGGCCTGGCGCTGATGGCGACGCCCCATCCGAGCCTGGTGCCGCTGGAGATGGCGTCGGCCGGGATGCTCACGGTGACCAACAGCTTCGAGACCAAGACCGCGGACGCGATGGGCTCGCTCTCGGGGAACCTGATCACCATCCCGCCCAGCGTCGACGGCGTGGTCGAAGGATTGCGGCGAGCCGCCGAGGGCATCGACGATTACGAGAGCCGCGTGCGCGATTCCGAGGTGGAATGGAGTCGCGACTGGGAGCAGTCGTTCGGGCCGGCGGTGATGGCGCGGGTCATCGGGCTGCTCGACGCCTGCTGAGCGCGGCCGGCTCGGCGTCCGCCTTCCACGTCCGATCCGGTCGGATGCCGCTGCTTGTGCAACGCTTCCCGGCCTGCGAAGCGAGCGAGAAAGCGACACGAGACCAAGATGAGCGATGGGGATAGCGCCGGGGAGCCGGCGAGAGGTTCCTCGATCAAGACGGGGGCGCGGGGGAACGATCCAGGGGGCTGGGGCTTCTCGATGGCCAACTTCGAGCCGCTGATGACCGCCCTGTTCGAGGCGGTGGGAGCCCGCTCGATCGTCGAGGTCGGTGCGTTCGCCGGGGATCTCACCCGGGTTCTGCACCGCTGGTGTGAGGCAAACGGCGCCACGGTCGCGGCCGTCGACCCGGCTCCCGAGCCGGCGCTCCGGGATCTGGCGGAGCGGACGCCCGGGATCGAGCTCGTCGTCGGCACCGGCGTCCAGGCGCTGAGCTCGATCGAGCTTCCCGACGCCGCCGTGATCGACAGCGATCACAACTACTTCACGCTCAGCGGAGAGCTCGCCGCGATCGGGGAAGGCACCGCGGCCGATCGGTTCCCGCTGCTGATCTTCCACGACGTCGGCTGGCCTCACGGCAGGCGGGACTCCTTCTACGTTCCCGAGCGGATCCCCGAGGACGAGCGCGGGGAGATCGCCGCCGACGTCACCCTGTTTCCCGGCGAGCCGGGGCTGGCGCCCGGAGGCCTGCCTTTCCCCTGGGCGGCGACGAGAGAGGGCGGTCCGCGCAACGGTGTGCTCACGGCGATCGAGGACTTCGTCGCCGCGCGCCCCGAGCTGCGGCTCGCCGTCGTTCCCGGCTTCTTCGGCATGGGGATCCTGTGGAGCCGGCAGCGCGAGTACGCGGACAGCGTCCGGGCGCTGGCCGAGGCCTGGACGGCGAACCCGATCCTCGAACCGCTCGAGGACAACCGGATCTTCAACCTCGCCGCCAGGCACGACGCCCAGGCGAAGGTCGAGCACCTGGAGAGCGAGTACCACCTGCTCGCCGATCGCTTCCGGCGCCGGCAACGGCTGCTCGAGCAGCTCGAGGCCTCGAGGGCGCTCGGCCTGCTCGATCGGCTCGGCTCGCTCCGCGGAGGGAGCCGGCAGGGTTGGCGAAAGCGGATTCAGGACTCGCTTCGCGAGGATCGCTGAGACGGCGATCGTCCGGTCGTGAACCGGACCCCGCTTGCTAGCTTGGCTGCCCGGGAACGTAATCAGGAGGACCGAACCAGTGCTGTTTCTGAAGAAGAAGAAGACGAGCGTCGACACCTCCGGCAGCGCCGCCAGGCCCGAGCTGCAGCGCAGCGCAGCGCTCGTCGAGGAGGGCCGGTTCGCCGAGGCCCTCGAAGGACTGAGCGAGGCTGCCGCCGGACGGCCCGATCCGGCGCTGGCCAAGGAGATGCTGAAGATCCGCCACCTCGGCGGCATCCGCAGGCTCGAGCAGCCCCAGGCCGCACCCGCCTTCGTCGAACCCGCCGCCGTGGTTCCGCCGCTCGGCGAGCAGTCCCGGATCCCAGAGGTGACACCCGAGGGCCTCTCCGCCGAGGTCGTCCGCGCCGCGATCCTCGAGCACGGCGCGCTGCTCGTCCGTGGACTCCTGCAATCCGACCTCGCGCTGCGGATCGCCGACGGCATCGATCAGGCCTTCGTGACGAGGACGAAGCTGACCCCGGGCGAGCCCGATCCCGAGGGCTACTACGACGAGCTCGATCCGATCAGCCCTTACGAGGTCGTCGAGCGTCACTGGGTCGCGGAGGGCGGTGGCGTCCTCGCCGCCGACTCACCGCGGCTGATGTTCGAGATGCTCGACGCGTTCGAGAACGCCGGCCTGCGCGAGGTGATCGCCACCTACCTGGGGGAGGAGCCGGCCATCTCCGCACAGAAGTGCACGCTGCGCAAGGCGGAGCCCAACGTTGCCGGCGGGTGGCATCAGGACGGGAAGTTCCTGGGCGACGTGCGCGCCCTCAACGTCTGGGTGTCGCTGTCGCGGTGCGGCGACGTCGCCCCCAGCATGGACGTCGTCCCGCGTCGGCTGAACGACTACGCGACGGCTGGGGTCGAGGACGCGAAGCTCGACTTCATCGTCCCCGACCGGATCGCCCGGGAGGTCGCCGGTGACGCCGGGGTCGTCCGCCCGATCTTCGACCCTGGCGATGCGCTCCTCTTCGACGAGCTCTTCCTGCACAAGACGGGCTCCGACCCGTCGATGCCGAACCCGCGCTACGCGATCGAGAGCTGGTTCTTCGGCCCGTCGTCGTATCCGGACAACTACGCTCCGATCGCGTTCTGACCCGAGGTCTTTGGGGAGCGATGTGGACCGCTTGATGCGCCCGGGCGCCGTCCCGGCCGATGGAGATCGCCCGTGATCGCGTTCGCCACCGCGATCACCGATCCGACGATCTTCGACCGCTTCGCCTCCCCCGGGCTGCGGCGCATCGCCGAACCCGACACCGAGATCCTCGCTCTCCCGGCCACGGGGTCGATCTTCCGCAGCTACAACATGCTGCTCGAGCGGGCGAAGGAGATGCTCGCCGAGCGCGACGATCTCGAGGGCTTCGTCTTCATCCATCAGGACGCGGAGATCGTCGACGACGACTTCATGGCGACGATGCGGGCTGCCCTCGCCGAACCCGACACGGCGATCGTCGGCTGCGCGGGGGCCGTCGACGTCCGCAGCATCGCCTGGTGGGAGGGGGCCGTCACCTGGGCGTCGTTCACCCATCGCTACGACGAGTACGGCGGCGGCGATCTCCCGGCGCTCTCCTGGATCCCGGAGAAGATCCCCAGCTACTCGGAGGTCGGGGAGGTGGACAGCGTCGACGGCTTCGTCATGGGTTTCACTCCCTGGGCGATCGAGAACCTGCGCTTCGACGAGCAGATCCCGGGCGCTCTGCACGGGTACGACTTCGACATCTGCATGCAGGCCAAGGACGCGGGGAAGAAGGTGCGGACGGCCGATCTGCGCGTCGTCCATCACCACTCGCTCGAGCTGATCAGCGAGGTCGAGGGCTGGATCCAGACCCACGTCCTGCTCGCCAGGAAGTGGTCGCATCTGATCAGCGACGCGGGTGAGGACTGGGAGGGACGGGCGCGCCTCGCCGAGGCTCGGCTGTCGGCCGAGATGATCACCGCGGGAGCCGCCGAGACGATCTGGGCGAACCGCTGCGAGGAGCAGGCGCGCTACATCGGCCGGCTCGAAGGCAGCCTGAGCTGGCGGCTCACCAGGCCCCTCCGATGGTTCACTCGCAGGGTTCTGCGACGCCCCTGACGGGAGCAGCGCAGACATCCGGCTGCGTCCCGCTGAATAATCTGGCAGAGGCGATGAGCGACGAAGACGGTCAGAGTGGCGAGCAGCACGGCGTCGTGGCGGATCGCCTGCGCGCCCGACACCCCGGATTCCGCGAATCGGTGCTCGAGGATGCCCGCGTGAGCGCGCTCCATCGCGGCGAGCCGTTCCCTCAGGGATCGCCGTCGGCGACGCTGCTCGGCCTGCTGCGGCTCTGCCGCGACAGCGACGCGTTCGGGGCGCAGGTGGCGTACCGGGCGAAGGCCTCGCTACAGCGACGGGGCAGGCCGATCCTCGGCCGGGTGGCCCATCGCCTGGCGATGATGCTCGCCCAGGTCTCGATCGGCGACCCGGTGCTGATCAGGCCGGGCGTCTACGTGGTCCACGGAGGCATCGTCATCGACGGCATCACCGAGGTCGGCTCCGGGACGGTGATCGCGCCGTGGGTGACGATCGGCCTCAAGGCCGGCAACCTCCAGGGTCCGACGATCGGATCCGGCGTGCAGATCGGCACGGGCGCGAAGATCCTCGGGCCGATCCGGGTCGGCGACGGCGCGGTGATCGGCGCCAACGCAGTCGTGGTCTCGGACGTGCCGGCGGGAGCGCGTGTCGTCGGGGTTCCCGCGCGTGAGGTGGCGGTGGCGTGAACGCCGCCATCGACACGATCAGCAACGGGCGCCAGGGCGGGGAGCTGTCCGCGTCCGTCCCGGCGGCGGTCGCGAAAGCGCCAGTCGTCCTCGAGGCGCGCGGTCTGAGCAAGAGCTTCCGGATCCCCGAGCACCGCGTCGACTCGTTCAAGGAGCGGGCCGTGCACCCGCTCAGGCGGGTCAGCTATCGCGAGCTGGGCGCGCTCCGCGACGTCTCCTTCGACGTCCACAAGGGTGAGTTCTTCGGCATCGTCGGTCGCAACGGATCGGGCAAGAGCACGCTGCTGAAGATCCTCGCCAGCATCTACAGGGCGGACTCCGGCAGGGTCCGGATCGCGGGTCGTCTGGCACCGTTCATCGAGCTTGGCGTCGGCTTCAACCCGGACCTCTCCGCGCGCGAGAACGTCGTCTTGAACGGGGTGATGATGGGGCTGACCCCGCGCGAGGCGCGGCGCCGGCTCGACTCGGTCTTCGACTTCGCCGAGCTCGATGACTTCCGCGAGATGAAGCTGAAGAACTTCTCCTCCGGCATGGTCGTTCGGCTCGCGTTCTCGGTGATGCTCGAGGCCGACTCCGACATCCTGCTGGTCGACGAGGTGCTCGCCGTCGGCGATGCGGCGTTCCAGCAGAAGTGCGCCGACAGCTTCCGCGAGATGCGCGAGGCGGGCAAGACGGTGATCCTCGTGACTCACGACATGGGCGCCATCGACACCTACTGCGATCGCGCGATGCTTCTGCGCCATGGAGAGCTGGACCTGATCGGCGATCCACACGCGGTCGCTCGACGCTACTTCCGCTTCAACTTCGATGAGGGGGAGCGGCTGGAGACCGCCGAGGGCGCTGCCTCGCTCGACCTCCACGCCGAGATGGTCGAGGCGCGGCTCGAGCGTTCGGACGGCACGCTCACCGAGGAGCTGGAGGTCGGCGAGCCGATCAGCTTCGTCGCCAGGATCGCGGCGCGGAAGGATCTGATCTCGGCGTCCTTCGGCTTCAACTGCACGACCCAGCACGGTGTCCACGTCTTCTCCACTCGCTACGAGCCCGCGGGCGACGGCGAGCTCTCCGGAGATGTCCGCGCCGGCGAGCAGGTGACGCTCCGCGGGCGCGTCGACAACCCGCTGCTGCCCGGTAGCTACAGCCTGATCGCTTGGGTGGGGCGACGGAGCAAGGACGGCGAGCCCGTGCTGCAGGCGCTCAAGTTCCTGGACTTCGAGATCGTCGGCGAGGCCCCCGACGGCCCCGCGCTGGTCGGGGTCGAGAGCAGGATCGACGCCGAGGTGAATGCCGGGGGCGACGATGAGCTCCCCTGAAGACGCGCTGACGTTGAAGGAGGTGAGCGGCCCGAGCGCTCTCGGCGGCGGCTTGCGGCGCGCCTGGGATCTGCTCTACCTGATGGCGGTCTCGGAGTTCAGGAAGACGTACTTCGGAACCGCACTCGGCTATGCCTGGTCGCTCGTCCGGCCGCTGCTGCTGTTCGCGGTGCTCCTCGTCGTCTTCACCAAGATCCTCAGGGTCGGTTCGACGATCGACAACTACGCGATCTTCCTGCTCTTCAACATCGTCTACTGGCTGGCATATACGATTCCCTCCGGCCCA
>CAZXKG010000113.1:0-8411 GCA_964641695.1 uncultured Conexibacter sp. | reverse complement strand
TGTCCCGACTCACCGGTGACCTATCACCTGTGACATATGTCCTGACGCTGGACACGGCTAGCTCCACTGACGAGAGGCAGTCGAGGCGGTCACCAGACCGTCAACGACCGGGGCGCGTCGTGGTCGCGGATCGCGCGGTCCTTGGTGACGAGCCGGAGGCCGTGTTCGATCGCCGTGGCTCCAGCCATCGCGGCCTGACTCAGACGCGTCCCGGCCGGCGCTTCCCCCTCATCGGTGCCGGCCGGGCGCGAAACAGCCGATCCGCTGGTGCCGGATCGTCGTAGACTGACGACGGAGGGGGCAGGCACCACTCTGATTGACGTGCCCATGCCCTAGCTAGCCTGCCAAGCGGCTGCGAGCCTCGAGCGTGACCGCCGCGACCGGCGGCGACCGACCTACACAGAGGGAGTTGAGATGGAGGTAAGAGGAGAAGGCCGGACGATGTTCGCCGCGATCCTGCTGTTGATCGCCGGAACGTTGAACGTGATCTACGGGATCGCCGCGATCAGCGATGCGCATTTCTTCACCGAAGGCGGGTCGCACTTCATCTTCTCCGACCTCAACGCCTGGGGTTGGATCATCCTGCTGCTCGGGCTGCTCGAGCTGACCGGCGGCTTCTCGCTGTTCAGCGGCAGCACCTACGGGCGGATCATCGGCATCGCCGCGGCCACGGTCGGGGCGGTCGGCGCCCTGCTTTCGGTCTCCGGGGCCTACCCGTTCTGGTCGCTCGGCATCTTCGCGCTCTGCGTGATCGTCATCCACGGGCTCGTCGTCTACGGGGAGCCGGTCGAGCGCGCCTGAGGCGCGCGGGCCGGCGATCGCGCCAAACAACAAGAGAGAGATAAGGAATGCTGCCACTTGCCGCCGAGTACCCGATGCTGGACCTCATCTGGACGATGTTCGTCTTCTTCGGCTTCTTCCTCTGGATCGCGCTGATCTTCCGCGCCTTCAGCGACCTCTTCGCCCGCCACGACGTCTCCGGCTGGGGCAAGACCGGCTGGACGTTGCTGATCATCCTGCTGCCGCTCCTCGGCGTCTGCATCTACCTGATCTCGCAGGGCAGGGGCATGGCCGAGCGCCAAGCCGAAGCCGCCGCGCGCGCGAAGGGCGAGTTCGACCAGTACGTCCGCAGCGTCGCCGGAGAGGGCACCGCCGCGGAGATCGCGAAGGCGAAGGAGCTGCTCGACAGCGGCGCGATCGACGCCGCCGAGTTCGATCGTCTGAAGGCGAAGGCACTCGCATGAACGGCGGAGAGCTCAACGAGATGGGACCGATCGACTACATCCTGGTCGAGTGGCCGGGGCGGCGACCCAACGGCGAGGTGGCGCCTCACCTGGTCGACCTCGTCGATCGCGGCCTGATTCGGATCCTCGACCTCGTCTTCGTCGAGAAGTCCGAGGACGGGATCGTCCGCGGACTGGAGATCGCCGACGTCGGGGGGGACGTGGCCGAGCTGTCGGTCTTCGAGGGCGCGTCCTCCGGGCTGCTCGCGGATGAGGACATCGACGAGGCGGGCCAGGCCATGGAGGCCGGAACGGCCGCCGCGCTGCTCGTCTTCGAGAACACCTGGGCGGCGCCGTTCGCGACCGCCGTTCGTCGCTCCGGCGGCCAGCTCGCCGCCAGCGGGCGCATCCCCGTCCAAGCCGTCCTCGCCGCGCTCGACGCGGCCGAGGCAAACGCCTGAAGGAGAAAGCACGATGCCAGGACTACTCCGAGGAGTTGCTCGCACCGCCGCCATCGCCGGCACCGCAACGGCCGTCAGCAACCGCGTCTCGCGCCGTCAGGGCGAACGCTGGGCCCAGCAGGAGGCCGCTGCTGCGCCCCAGGCCCAAGCCGTCGCTCCCCCACCCCCTGCCCCTGCCACCGGCAGCTCAACCATCGAGCAGCTGAAGGAGCTGGGCGAGCTGAAGGCGCAGGGGATCCTCACCGAGGAGGAGTTCGCCGCGCAGAAGGCCAAGCTGCTGGGCTCCTGAGGGCGACCAGGCGGTGCCGATGAGCCAGGGCGCCGCCGCCAAGAAGGGGGCGAAGGGCGAGCGACGACTCGCCGCCCTGCTCGCGATGGCGATGTTCGTGTTCGTCATCGACACGTCGCTGATGAACGTCTCGATCTCCGCGGTCGTCGGAGATCTCGACACGACCGTGAGCGGAGTGCAGTCGGCGATCGCGATCGAGGCCCTGGTCTCCGCGGCCTTCATCCTGATCGGCAGCAAGCTGGGCGATCTCTTCGGCCGCAAGCGGGCCTACGTCCTCGGCCTGCTCCTCTACGTCTCGGGCGCCCTGGCGATGGTGGTCGCCCGGGACCTGGCCGCGATCATCGTCTTCTGGGCGGTCATCGGTGGCCTCGGCGCCTCGCTTTACCTCCCCGCGATGCAGTCCCTGATCCACGGCAACTTCGAAGGGATCTCCCAGGCGAAGGCCTACGCCCTGATCGGGGCCTCGGCCGCGATCGCCGCCGCGATCGGCCCGCTGCTCGGGGGCTTTCTGACCACCTACCTCTCCTGGCGCGTCGGGTTCATGCTCGAGGCCGTGATCATCGCCGTCGTCCTGCTCGGGAGCAGGCGGCTGCTCCGCGACGTGCCGTACACGGGCGATCGGGGCGTGGACAGAGTCGGCTCGGTCCTCTCGGTCCTTGGCATGGGCGGCCTCGTGCTCGGCATCTTGGCTTGGCAGGAGGGCGGGGAGTCCGTGGCCGCGCTGCTGGCCGTGGGGCTGGTCGCGATGGGCGCCTTGGTCTACTGGCTGCTGCGCCGCAAGCGCGAGGGCAAGCCCGCCCTGCTCGACCCGCACCTGTTCAGGTCCAAGCTGTTCAGCTTCGGGATCTCCCAAGGGATCCTCCAGCAGATCGCCCTCGGGGGGATGCTGATCGCGCTGCCGATCTACCTGCAGATGGTGCTCGGTTACAACGCGATGCAGGCGGGCCTATCCCTCGCGCCGCTCTCCCTGACGATGTTCGCGGTGGCCCTGATCGCCGGCAAGCGGACGGGGAAGCGGCGGCCCAGCCGCCTGATCCTGGTCGGGTTCGGGCTGCTCCTGGCGGCGATGGTGCTGCTGATCCCGATCGTTCCACGCGCGGACAGCGGCTGGTACCTCGTCGCCCCGCTGGTGCTCGCCGGCGGCGGCCTCGGCCTGCTCGTGTCCCAGCTCAACAACTACACCCTGTCGCCGGTCTCGGAGGAGCGGGTCGGCGAGGCGGCGGGTATCAACTCGGCGACCGGATCCTTCGGCCTGTCCCTGGGGCTGGCGTTCGGCGGCGCGATCATGCTGGCGGCGCTGTCGATCGCCTTCACTCAGAAGACGGAGGCGAGCGACGTGCTCAGCCCACCCGAGCAACAGCGCGTCGCCGACGTGCTGGAGAGCGACGCGCAGGTGATGAGCAACGCGCAGCTGGAGGAGCTGCTCACCGGCCAACCCGAGGACGTTCGCGAGGAGATCGTCGACATCAACACGGAGGCAAGGCCGCTCGCCCTTCAGGTGGCGTTGTTCGTTCCGTTGCTCGCGGCCCTGATCGGGTTCCTCGCCTCCTTCCGGATGATGCGCCTGCCCGATCCGGCGCCCTCCGCCGCGGCCCAGCCGGCCTCATGAACGAACGGCCCCCCTCGAGCACTCGCTTGACCATGATCAGGCGCCCCTTCGGGCCGAGGGGGGCGTCAGCGTCGAGTTTCATCCCGTCTCCTCCTTGGATCTGGGTGGCTTTGACACCCCCAGCCTCCAAGGAGGGCCGGATGAACAACGTGCTCAGGAACTACACCTAGTAGCCGTGTCCCCGCTTGACCGGCTCCTTCGGCTTGCCGCCCGACTTGCGCTCGCGTAGGTAGGCGATCGAGGCCTCGAAGTCGTCGGCGAGGGCGTCGGAGAGCTCCCGCGTCTGGTTCAGCTTGACCAGCATCCGCATGATCTGGGTGTCCTGGTTGTCAGGAGGCATCTGGTAGGCGGGAACCATCCAGCCGCGACGCTTCGACAGCTCGCCGACCAGCTCCGTCCCGTCGAAGGGCTCGTCGGGGCGGACCTTGGCGATCACCAGCGGCAGCTTCAGCTCCTCGCGCTGGACGTCGAGGGCGTCGAAAGCCTCCAGGCGCTTGGTCAGCGACTCGCAGTTGGCGAACGTGGCCTCGACGATCGACTCGTAGCCGTGGAAGCCGTGGCGGACGAACATGTAGTACTGGGCGAGCACGAAGGATGAGCTGCCGGAGAAGTTCAGGGTGAAGGTCGCGTCCTTCTCTCCCAGGTAGTCCTCGTAGAAGACGAGGTCCTCGGGGAGCTGCTCGTCGTCGCGGAAGACCAGCCATCCGATCCCCGGGTAGACGAGCCCGAACTTGTGGCCTGAGGTGTTGATCGACTTGACAGTCTCCAGGCGGAAGTCCCACTCGAAGCTCGGATGGGAGAACGGGAAGACGAAGCCGCCGCTGGCGGCGTCGATGTGCATCGGCACCTCGAGCCCCTTGCCGGCCAGCTCGCGCAGCATCTCGTCGATGCCGACGACGTCGTCGCACTCGCCGGTGAAGGTCGTGCCGACGACGGCGACGACGCCGATCGTGTTCTCGTCGATCTCCGGCCTGAGATCCTCGGGGCCGACGGTGGAGCGGCCCCTGGCGAGGTTCACCTGGCGCGGCTCGACGTCGAAGTAGCGGCAGAACTTGTCCCAGACGACGTGGACGTCGGCACCGTAGACGAGGTTCGGGCGATCGGTCGGCTTGCCGTCCTTCTCACGGCGGGCCTTCCAGCGCCACTTCATCGCCAGGGCGCCGAGCATCACCGCCTCCGAGGAGCCGGCGCACGCGGTCCCCGGGCTGTCGGGGTCACCGGGGCCGTTGAAGAGCCCGTGGATCATGCGAACGCACCTGGCCGCGATCTCCGCCGTCCGCGGGTACTCGGCGTGGTCGATGTAGTTGCGATGGAGGTTCGCGGCGATGACCTCCCGCGCCTCCGGCTCCATCCACGTGGTCACGAACGTCGCCAGGTTCTTGTCCGGCGAGTGGTCGAGCATCATCTCCGACTGCAGGAAGTACAGCGCCGTCCGCGGGTCGGTTCCGTGCGTGGGCAGCTTGCGCTCCTCGGCGGGCTGGGTGAAGTACGTCGCCCGCCGGTCGCTCTCGGTCTCCTCCATCGGCTCCACTCCCTTGTGCCTCGCTTGCCCCGGGGCAAGCTATCAGCGCAACTAATGTTCGCCCGATGAGCTCGCTGCGGGTGGCCTTGGCCGACGACACCTTCATCGTCCGGGAGGGCCTCGAGCAGGTGCTCGACGGCGACGCCGGGATCGAGGTGATCGCGAGCTGCTCGGAGATGGCTTCGCTGCTGGATGCCGTCGACGCGGATCCGCCCGACGTCGTCCTGACCGACATCAGGATGCCGCCCGACGGCGAGGACGCCGGAATCCAGATCGCGTCCCGGCTGCGGCGATCGCATCCCGCGATCGGGGTCGTCGTCCTCAGCCAGTACTCGGAGCCGAGCTACGTCCTGCGGCTGCTCGACAGCGGCTCGGAGGGCCGCGCCTATCTCCTCAAGGAGCGGATCGCCGACCGCTCCGAGCTGACTCGGGCGATCCGGGCCGTCGCCGCAGGCGGCTCGGTCATCGACCCGAAGATCGTCGAGGTACTCGTCCAGGCGCGGTCGCGAGCGGAGAGCTCGCCGCTGACCGAGATGACCCCCCGCGAGCTCGACGTGCTCGGTGCCGTCGCCGAAGGCAAGAGCAACGCGGCGATCGCGGAGGAGCTGGTCCTCACCAAGCGCGCGATCGAGAAGCACATCAACGCGATATTCCTCAAGCTCGGGCTCACGTACTCGCCGGAGGCCGAGCAGATCTCGAAGCGGGTCAAAGCCGCGCTGATCTTCCTGGGGGAGAGCGAGCGCCGCGGATAGGCGTCCATCCCCGCGCTTAGGGATGCGTGCAGGATGGCGAACGACCATCCGAGATGCCAGGCTCGGTCGATGGAAGAAGCCGGAGCCGTGAGCGTCCTCGCGGTCGACGACCATCCTCGCTTTCTCGAGGCCGCTCGAGCCGTGGTCGAGGCCGCGCCCGGCTTCGTCTGGGCCGGCGGCGTCACCTCGGGAGCCGATGCCCTCAAGGCGGCCGGCCGCGATCACCCCGACCTCGTCCTGGTCGACGTCAACATGCCCGAGATGAACGGGTTCGAGCTGGCGCGTGAGCTGCGAAGCTCCCACCCCGGAACGCTCGTCGCGCTGATCTCGGCCCAGCATCCCGACGAGCTCCCCCAGGCGACGATCGGAACCGTGCTGCCGAAGGAGAACTTGAAGCCCTCCTGGCTCGGCGACATCTGGCGCGAACACAGACGCCGGCGGCGCTCGCCGCAGTAGTCTGCGCTCGACGAGTGGCCCGAGGGAGTGCCATTGACGAGCCGCAAACTGATTGGGCTGTCCGCGCTCAGCTTCGTACTCTGCGCGGCCTCCGCGACGATCGGCCTCGCCAACACGACCGCCCCAGACCGCGTTGCCTACTCGCTGATCGGCGCGGCGACCGTGGCTGTGCTCCTCGGAGTCGGGATCTACGCGTGGCAGCGCTCCGAGGACGGGCGCTACGGCCAGGTTCTCTTCGTCACCGGCCTCTGCTGGTTCGGGGTCACGCTCTCCAACTCCGACATCGGACTGCTCTACAGCGTCGGCAGGGCCTCAGTCTGGGTGTTCGAGGTGCTGCTCATCTACGCGCTGCTCACCTACCCGACGGGCCGCCCTGAGGCCCGTCCCGAGAGGATCGCGACCACCGCCGCCGCGGTGCTCGTCGCGATCCTCTACCTGCCGACGATCCCGCTGGTCGATCAGTACCCACTGCCGATCCCCTTCATCGGCTGCACGACCAGCTGCCCGTCGAACGCGTTCTTCCTCGGCGCCGAGCCGGCCGTCATCGACTCCCTGATCGTCCCCCTGCGCGACGCCATCGCCGTCGTCCTCTACATCTCGGTCATGGTCATCCTGGCGCGCCGCCTGATGACCGCGAGCCACAACCTCAGGTGGACGCTCGCGCCGGTGCTCGGCGCGGCGGTCCTGCGCTACGCAGCCGCGGGCGTCTACGTCGCGCTGCGTCAGACCGACGCCCCCGCGAGCGGGCTCGATGTCGCGTCCCTGGTGGCGCTGCTGGCGATCCCCACCACCGCGATCGGCTTCCTGATCGGGCTGGTGCAGTGGCGACTCTACTCGGGAACCGCCCTCTCGACCCTGACGACGAGGATGGCGGGCGCACGCGACCCGGCTGAGCTGGAGGGGCTGCTCGCGGAGTCCCTCGAGGAGCCGACGATCGAGCTGTATCTCGCGAGGCCCGGGCCGGACGGGGCGCGCGGGGAGAGCTGGGTCGATGCCGGCGGGGAGACGCGCCCGGAGCCCCTCGAGGCATCAGACCGTTGCGTTGCCCTGGCCGAGGCCGAATCGGGGCTGCGGGTCGCGGTCGTCTGCGAGCGGGGCTTCCGCGACTACCCGGAGTTCCTCGATGCCGTCTGCTCTTGCGTGATCTCCGCCCTGGAGCGCCAGCGCCTCGACGTCGCTCTCGCGGCGTCGCTCGCCGACGTGGCGGCGTCGCGCAAGCGGCTCGCGAGCACCGCCGACGAGTCGCGACAGCGGATCGAGCGGGATCTTCACGATGGCGCGCAGCAGCAGCTCGTCGCCCTCCGGGTGAAGCTGGAGCTGGCTCGCGAGGCGCTCGAACGCGACCCCGTCGGAGCCGCCGGGATGGTCGCCGGGCTCGGTCCGGCCGTCGACGAGATCATCGAGGAGGTGCGCTCGCTGGCCCGGGGGATCTACCCGCCCCTGCTCGCCTCCGACGGCCTTGCCGAGGCGCTACGCGCCGCCGGTAGGCGCTCCCCCCAGCCGGTCGAGGTCAGCGCCGCGGACATCGGGCGTTTCCCACCCGAAACGGAAAGCGCCGTCTACTTCTGCTGCTTGGAGGCGCTTCAGAACGCGGCCAAGCACGCCAAGGGCACCAGCCGTGTCGAGGTGCGCCTCCGCCACGAGAGCGATCTCCTCTTCGAGGTGCGCGACGACGGTTGCGGGTTCGCCGTCGACGGCACCGGGGAGGGCTCCGGGATCACCGGGATGCGCGACCGCCTGGCCGCGATCGACGGCGGGCTCCGGATCGAATCGAGCCCCGGAGGGGGCACCCGCGTGATCGGACGCGTCTCCCTGGCCGACTCCAGCTGATCTCGGGGGTAGGCAGGTCGCTCAGTCCCGCTTGACCCCGGCGAAGAACCCTTCGGGCTCGAGCAGATCGAAGACCTTCGCCGGCCATGCGCTGATCATGAGAAACGGCGCTGGGGATCCCGGATCGGAGGACGGCGCCGATCAGCCGCTGACGATGTGGTCGAACGGCACCGTCAGCCGTTCGCGTAGGTGAGCCGCGGCGTCGACTCCGGTTCCGTCGCGGTCGGCCGGGGCCCGTGGCCAGGATCACCTCGTCCGCGGCAAACCGG
>CAZXKG010000112.1:4838-8528 GCA_964641695.1 uncultured Conexibacter sp. | reverse complement strand
TCAGGAACACCTTCGACGTCGTCCCCGACGTCCCGGTCAGCGACTTCCAGCTGACTCTGGACGGAGGCAACGACGGCCTGCTGGTCAACAGCCGCAACATCTGCAACTCCAAGTCGGCGCAGAAGCTCTCGATCGAGATGACCGCCCACAACGCGATGTCGCTCTCCGAGAAGCCCCTGATCGGCTCCGCCTGCAAGCAGATCAACGCCAAGAAGGCGAAGAAGCTGAACAAGCAGGCCAAGAAGCTCCTCGCCAAGGCGAAGAGCACCAAGAACAAGAAGAAGGCCAAGAAGCTCCGCAAGCAGGCGCGGAAGCTGAAGCAGCAGGCCAAGAAGCTGGGGCGCTGATCATGAGCGCCCCCATCAAGACCACGGGGGGCAGCAAGAACACCGCGGCCAAGGCCCCGGACGCTCGCAGGAGCGCTCGGGGCTCTGCCCGTTCGGAGCGGCAGAGCGACCTGAGCAGCGCCGTCCCGGATCGCAGGCGTGCTGAGAACATCAGACGAAGGACGCCGGAGAAGGCAGGCCGATCGGCTGAGCCCCCTCGCTACTCAAACCACTCGGCCCGACCGAAGATCCTCGAGGCCGCACGCAAGACCGCCGCCGAGCATGGCTACGACCGGCTCCGCCTCAAGCACATCACCGACGAGGCGGGCATCTCCCACCAGGCCTTCTACGGCCACTTCTCCAACAAGCGACACGCGGTCGCGGTCGCGACCTCCGACGAGCTCGGAGCGATCGCCGATCTGGCGATGCGCGGCTCCAAGCAGGCCGAGGAGTGGGCCCAGCGGATGCTCACCGACATCGACCGGACTTTGGTCGCGGCCTATCCGGCGACCGACGGTCCCGAGAGATGGCTCCGAGATCGGATCTGCGAAGCGGTCACGACCGAAGGCGGCTACGGATCGCTGCGGATCCTCGAGCTGATCCGGGTCTCGACCCTCGGACATGGGGAGTTCTACCGCCGCTACGGCGGCAAGCGAGGGTGCTTGCAGCGGATCTACGCGGATGCGCTGGGGGAGGTTCGGGCCGAGGCCGGCGAGGATCTATCGCTCCAGTCGATCGCTGAGTCCATTGCCTCGGATCCACAGCGGGCGAAGCTCCTGATCCTTGGTGCCCCGCATCTGCCGGACTGCGAGGACGTGGAGAGGGCGACCCAAGGATCCCTTCCGCGACTCCTCGTCGAGGTCGTCGCATTCGAAGCGGACGGGGAGCTCTCCGGCCGGCACGCGTTGGCGATCGCCGGCGGCGCTTTGGAGGTGATCCGCTCGGCGGTGCTCACCGATTCACTCGAGCGCCTGCCGGATGAGATCTCGTCCTTCGCGCTCGCGCGGGAGGGCAGATCCGTCGAGCCGGTTCTGCGTCTCGTGGCTTGATCGACGCTGTGGGAGCGCGCATAACGTCAATCACGTCGGGGGAGAGGGAGACGTGGTTGACGTAAGTGCTGCCTGACGACCACAACGTTCGCCACGCGTGAGCGGCGGGACGTTCAGCTGCTGTTCCTTACAAAGCAACCAGAGCTTTGAAAGGTTAGACCTGGCAGCCCCGAGGACGCTCAGGGCAGGGGGATCGGCGGGCGGCCCTCGGCGATCATCCGGGTCTCCTGCTGGGCCACGCGGTCGAAGCTGGCCGCGTTGCCTCCGCGTGCCAGGCGCTTGGGGGCCAGGGGCCTCCCGGACCGCAGCGCCCTCGTCGCGGCGCGGAAGGCGCGCTCGCGACGGCTGTCCCACGGCAGGCCGTAGATGTCGCGCACCCGCTGGGGGAGGCTGCCGAGCAGGACCAGGTTGTGGAGCTGCAGCGCCGGCGCCTCGATCATCGGCCGGGGGATCTTGAACGCGACGCCCAGGCCGACCTTCCGCGCCTCGTCGGTCAGGCCCATGCGAGCGCTGGCAAGGCGCCCGTCAAACCACTCCCTGAACGCGGCCCAGCCGCTCGGCGCCACGTCGGCAGGCATCCCGAACAGCTCGCCGAACCGCACCCAGTCACTCCAGAACGCGTCCTTCTCCCAGGGCTCGAGATCCCGGACCAGCAGCTCGTAGAAGTGCGCCGACGCCTCGGCCGAGACGGCGATCGTCCACAGCATCAGCTCCGGGTCGAAGGCGCTGTAGGGGGTCCCGGCCTCGTAACCGCCGCCGTCCTCGGGCAGCGTCCCGTGCACGGCCGAGTGCATGCGGTGGACGACCGCCAGCACCTTGTCGGCCTCCGCGCGAGTCCCGAAGAAGATGGTCTCGAACATCTTCGCCGTCGCCGAGAGCCGCTTGAACGGCCGGTCCCGGTAGCGGGAGTGGAGCGCGGTCCCCACGTAGTTACGCGCGTCCAGCGCCCCGATCAGCAGCGCCCGCTGCCCGTACATCAGCCCGACGGCCCGCTCGCCCTGAACCCGCCGCAGCACCGAGATGCCACTCGGGAAGTACCCCTTGTCCCCACTCATACGCACACCCTAGCCCCCACCCAACTAAAGATCTACGCCCCTGCTTCCATTGACGGAGGGCAACCGGAGGAACCGGACGCGCAGCGGAGGATTCCTCCGGCAGTCATCTGAGCTCGCGCCGCAGGATCTTGCCCGAGGCCGACTTCGGCACCGCCTCGATCCGCTCGATCAGGCGCAGCCGCTTCTGCGGCGCCACCTGCTCGGCAACGAACGCGAGGATCTCCTCATCGTCGATCTCGGTTCCCTCGGGGACGACCACGAAGCCCTTCGGCAGCTCCCCGGCCTCCTCGTCGGGCACTCCGATCACCGCGCAGTCGGCGACCGCCGGATGGGTGATCAGGATCGCCTCCAGCTCGGCCGGAGGCACCTGGTAGCCCTTGTACTTGATCAGCTCCTTGAGCCGGTCGACGATCGTGAAGTAGCCGTCGGCGTCGCATTCGGCGATGTCACCCGTGCGCAGCCACCCCTCCGCGTCGATCGTCGCCGCGGTCGCGTCCTCGTTGTTCAGGTAGCCGACCATGACCTGCGGCCCGCGGATCCACAGCTCCCCGCGCTCGTCGGAGTCCTCGCCGCTGTCGGGATCGACCAGGCGCGACTCGGTCCCCGGAACCGCCAGTCCGATCGTCCCGTCCTTGATCCGCTCGGGCTCGGTCGGGGAGACGTGGGTCACCGGGCTCGTCTCGGTCATCCCGTAGCCCTGGATCGTCACGCAGCCGACGCGCTGGGCGACCGCCTGCGACAGCTCCGCCCCCAGCGGCGCCGCCCCCGACATGATGATCTGCAGGCTTGAGAGGTCGGCGCCGTCGACCGCCGGATGCTTGGCCAGCGCCAGCGCGATCGGCGGCACGATGTTCGCCAGCGTCACCCGATGCTCACCGATCAGCCCGAGGAACTGGTCGAGGTCGAAGCGCGGCATCGTCACCACCGTCGCCCCGTTGTGGAGCGCCAGGTTCATGATCACCGTCATCCCGTAGATGTGGAAGAAGGGCAGGACGCCGATCAGCACGTCGTCCTCGCTGATCTGGAACACGCCGTCGGTCTGCAAGACGTTGGCGATCAGGTTGCGGTGGGTGAGCATCACCCCCTTCGGCAGCCCGGTCGTCCCGCTCGAGTAGGGGAGCACCGCGAGATCGACCTCGGGATCGATGTCGATCGCCGGCGGCGTCCCGGCCTCCGCCAGGAGCTCGGCGAACCCCAGCTCGCCCTCGGGCGCCTCGCCGGCGATCGACATCGATCCCGAGGTCGATCTCGCGGTGCTCC
>CAZXKG010000112.1:0-4828 GCA_964641695.1 uncultured Conexibacter sp. | reverse complement strand
GGATGCCGCGGCCGCAGCCCTCGCCACGTCGAGGAACGGCGCGATCGTGAACAGCATCCTCGCCCCGGAGTCGTTGAGCTGGTGGGCCAGCTCCCGCTCGGTGTAGAGCGGGTTTGCGGTCGTGTTGGTCGCGTTCGCGCGCAGGACCCCGTGGAAGATCACCGCGTACTCGGGGAGGTTCGGCATGTAGATCGCGACCACGTCCCCCTTCTTGATCCCGCGGGCCGCCAGCGCGCCCGCGAGCGCCTCGACCCTCCCGGCGAGCTCGGCGAAGCTGATCGTGCGGCCGCTCGGCCCGTCGATCAGCGCCGGTTTGTCGGCCAGCTCCTGGGCCTTGTCGAGGGTGAACGTGGCGAGATCCGTCTCCGGGATCGCCGGGGCAGGGGTGGGTGGCGCGATGGTCAAAAGGTCCTCTCCTCCGATAGGGAACCGCTGGGCGTTGAGGCTACCGTGCGCTCACGGCTGTACGCCACGACTTACGCCTGATCCCACTGGCCGCCGTTAGGCTCGCCGACGCCGGTGCAGATCCTCTTCGTCACACCCTCGCTCTCGATCCACACCGGTGGGCCGGCGGTCGTCGTGCCCGAGGTCGGGAGGGCGCTGGAGCGTCGCGGGGTGGGCGTGACGATCCTCGCCACCGACGAGCGCCACGTTCCCTCCTACCGGCAGCGTGAGAAGGTGCGCGCGGAGGACGTCATGCCAGCCGCGGCCGGGCTGGACATCCGCCTGTACCCGGTGCGTGAGCCCGCCCGCATCGCCTACTCACCGCGCCTGGCCCGGGAGGCCCGCGCCCTCGCCGGGGGCAGCGACCTGGTCCACGTCCACGGTCTCTTCCTCCATCCCCACTACGCCGGCTGGCGGGCCGCCCGCCGCGCCGGCCGGCCCCTGGTGATCTCCCCGCACGGCGCCCTCAACCCGTATCTGCTGCAGAGCAGCGTCTCGGCCGGGAAGCAGGCATCGCGGGCCTTCTTCCAGAACCGGGCCTTGAGGCAGGCGGCCGCGATCCACGTCGGCGCCGAGGAGGAGCTGCCGCTGATTGCCGACGTCGCCCCGGCCGTGCCGCGCTTCGTAGTTCCCAACGGGGTCGACGCGAAGGCGTTCGCCGAGCTCCCGTCGGCGACTCCGTTTCGCCGCCGCCACCTCGGCGGCTTCGGCGGGCCGGTCGTCCTCTACATGGGACGGATCGCCGAGGGCAAGCGGATCGACCTGCTGATCGACGCGTGCGCCCGCCGGCTGCACAGCGGCACCGACCTACGCCTGGTGATCGCCGGCCCGGACGAGGTCGGGCTCGGCGGGCCGCTGCGTCACCGCGCCGTCGAGGCCGGGCTCGGCGCGAAGGTCGTCTTCACGGGAGCTCTGCTGGGGGAGGAGAAGCTGCAGGCGCTCGCCGCCGCCGACGTCTGGGCGCTGACCTCCCGCAGCGAGAGCTCCCCGGTCGGCGTGCTGGAGGCGCTGGCGAGCGGCCTTCCCTGCCTGCTCAGCAACCACGTCTTCACCGGCGCGGAGCTGCAGGAGGAAGGCGCGGCCCTGCTCGCCGACCTCGACGCCGATGACATCGCGGCGGCGCTCGGTGCCCTCCTGGCGAGTCCTGCCCGCCGCGCCCGGATGTCCGACGTCGCACGGCGGATCGCCGCCCGCTACGACTGGGAGGAGATCGCCTCGCTCTGGCTGCAGATGTACGACCGGACGATCACGGCAAGTCAGTCGTGACCTGGATCCAGGCCTGGTTCAGTCGCCCCACCAGCCCGGGACGACCTGACCGTCCCGTTCGTGCATCGGCCCGAAGACGATCAGCTCCATCCCGTCGGGTCCGGCCTCGAAGGCGCGGACCAGACGCGGCGCGACGCGAACCGCATCCAGCTCGGTCAACTCGACCTGCTCCTCGCCGAGCATCGCCCGCCCGGAGCCACGGGTGACCACGTAGACCTCCTCCGCCTCCTTGTGGCGGTGGCCGAACGGCTGCCGCTGATTCGGCTTGATCCGGTGGAAGGCGAAGCCGGTCTTCTCGGTGCCGAGGTCGTCGTTGGGAAAGCGCGCCTCGACGAAATCGGCGTAGCCGAACTTCGGCGCCGAGTCCTCGACGTCGTTCAGGTTCTTGTGCGTGAACAAGCTCATGGCCACGATCAAAGCACCACGACGCGGTCCACGCCAGCGTGTGCGGACCGTCACGGTGACGCCGGATCGCTCTCGCTCTACTAAGTTGACCAGCGGTCAGCGACGACGGGAGGAACGATGGAGGCAACGGAGAGCGTGATCGGGTCCGCGAGCGACGGTCTCGCGGAGGGCGTCCCCACGCCGTCCCCGGCAGGGCCCGCCGACGACGGCGACCTCGGTCTGCCGGCACCTCCCGCGGTCGGTCTGCCGCGCGCGGTGCAGACGCTGCGGATCAGCATCCGCCAGATCCAGTTCGTCTTCGCCGCGAAGCGCCGCCTCGGCGACGTCTTCGAGCTCGAGACGCTGATCGAGCGCGACGGGATGCTGGTCATGACCTCCCACCCCGAGCACGTCAAGTCCCTGTTCACGGCCAAGCCCGAGCTCGCCCCCTCGCTCACCGGCGAGTCCCCGTTGCGGCCGATCGTCGGCCCCAACTCGGTCCTGACCGCCCTCGGCGCCCGGCACATGCGCCAGCGCAAGCTGCTGCTCCCGCCGTTTCACGGCGAGGCCGTCCAGCGCTACGTCGAGATGATCGGCGAGGTCGCCGACCGCGAGATCGACGCCTGGCCGCTGGGTGAGCCGTTCGCGCTCGCGCCGCGGATGCAGGCCGTCACCCTGGACGTGATCATGGCGGGCATCTTCGGGGTCGAGGGCAAGCCCGAGCCGGGCACGCCCGAGCACAAGCTCCGTAACGTGATCCGCCGGCTGGTCGGCATCTCCACCCGGCCGGAGGCGCAGCTCATGGAGCTCCGCAACGTGGGCCGGGACGAGCCGATCGGCCTGCTCAAGCTCCTGCTCTCCTACCTGGACCGCAACGTCTACGCGGTGATCGAGGCGCGGCGCAACGCCCCGCGCGGCCACGACATCCTCTCCCTGCTGCTCGACGCCGAGACGGAGGAGGGCGAGCGGCTGAGCGACCAGGAGCTGCGCGACGAGCTGATCACGCTCGTGCTTGCCGGGCACGAGACGACCGCGAACTCCCTCGCCTGGTCGTTCGAGCGTCTGCTGCGCAACCCGCACGCCTACGACCGCCTCCGCGAGACCGTGCGCGATGGCGGCGAGGAGGCCAGCGCCTACGTCGAGGCGACGATCCACGAGACGATGCGCTCCCGTCCGGTGATCCCGATCATCGGCCGCCGCGTCAAGGTCCCGTGGCGCCTCGGCGACTACGCCGTCCCGCGCAACACCTCCGTCCTGATGAGCATCCTCCTGCTCCACCACCGCGAGGACATCTACCCCGACCCGTTCTCGTTCCGGCCCGAGCGCTTCCTGGGTAAGAAGCCCGGAACCTACACCTGGATCCCGTTCGGCGGGGGCATCCGCCGGTGTCTGGGCGCGACCCTGGCGATGGCTGAGCAGCGCGTCGTCATGGACGCGATCGCTCGCCGGACCGACATGCGCGCTCCCGACCCGCGCCCCGAGCACGCCCGTCATCGCAACGTGACGATGATCCCCCAGCACGGGGCCAAGGTCGAGATCGTCAGTCGCTTCTGATCGCCCACGTAGGGCGCGTCACTGCCCGGACCGCTCCCCGGCCACCCCGCCGAGGAACCGCTCCAGGGCGGCGGTGAAGACGTCGTTGTCGTCGCCGGCGACCATGTGACCGGCGACGGCGACGTCGGCGAGCTGCGCCTGGGGGATGCGCCGCTGCATGTCCTCGATCCCCTCGTCGCTGACGACGTCGGACTTGCCGCCACGGACGATCAGGGTCGGGATCGTGACACCCGCAGCCGCCGCTTCGAGACGGGCGCGGTCGATGTGCCGCTGGGGCTCGTCGCCGATCCGCATGAAGGCGGGGTCCCAGTGCCAGCGCCAGCGGCCGTCGGGCCCGAGGCGAACGTTCTTCTTCAGCCCCTCGAGGTTGGTCGGCCGCTTCCGCGCCGGGTTGTAGGCGGCGATCGCGTCGGCGACCTCCTTCAGCGACGCGAAGCCGTCGGGGCTCGCGGTCATGAAGTCCTGGATCCGCTGCACGCCGACGGGCTCGACCGCGACGACGACGTCGACGAGCACCAGACCCGCGGCCGTTCCGCCCTTCTCGCCGACGACGGTCAGCGAGGTGATCCCGCCGAGCGAGGCGCCGATCAGCACCGGCGGCGCCTCGAGCTCGCCGAGGACCGCGCGGAGGTCGTCCGCGAACGCGTCGAGCGAGTAGTCCTCGTCGGGCGCCCACGAGCTGTCACCGTGACCGCGCAGGTCGAGGGTGATCCCCGGCCAGCCCGCGTCCGCCAGTCGAGCCGCGGTCCGGTCCCAGGAGTGGCGCGTCTGCCCGCCGCCGTGGAGGAAGAGGAGCGGCGGTCGTCCCTGCGGGCCCTCTCCCCAACGTTCGCCGGTGAGCGTCAACTCGCCGCTGCGGAAGTTGATCGGGCGGCGAGTGGGAGGCACCTCCTGCACGCTACCGAACGGCTGTTAGGCCGGGCCTGCCGGTTGCCCGGGCGTCCGACGTGCGGGCGGCGACCGCGGAGGCCCGAGAGAAGCTCACGCTCACCGTGGCCGCCCTGGCCCACGACGAGGATCTCCGGCACGAGGAGGTCGCGGCGCGGATGGAGGTGGGCGATTCCGACATCGTGCTCGCGGTCGAGGATGCGCTGCACCGGTTCGCCGCGGACGAGGTGATCCTGGGGAAAAAAGCCTGCTCGTGCCCATCAAGCGCAGCGGCGGCCGCAACAACACCGGC
>CAZXKG010000111.1:0-8725 GCA_964641695.1 uncultured Conexibacter sp. | reverse complement strand
TGGTCCAGACGGCGCCCGCGCAGCGTGCGCTTGGCCCGGCTGATCCGCTGCGCCATCGTCGCCTCGGGAACGTAGAAGGCATCGGCGATGTCCCGGGTGGTGAGCCCGCCGACCGCGCGCAGGGTCAGCGCCACCTGGGAGGCGGGGGAGAGGTCGGGATGACAGCAGCGGAAGAGCAGGAAGAGGGTGTCGTCGCCATCCTCCGTGACCCCTGGCTGCGGCACCTCGTACGTCGTCTCCTCGCGGCGCTGCCGGGCGGCTTCGCTGCGGCGGGCGTCGACGAGCCGCCGTGTGGCAACGGTGCTCAGCCACGCGGCGGGGTCGCGCGGCGGATGCTCGGGCCAGGCCCGGAGCGCCTCCAGCAACGCCTCCTGCAGCGCGTCCTCCGCGGCGTCGAAGTCCTCGCCCCGTCTGACCAACGCCGCGAGCACCTGCGGGACGAGGGCGCGCAGGGCGCCCTCGTCCAGCGGTTGCGCCGGCCCGTCGGCCACGCCCGGGATCAGTCCTCCGACAGCTTGTTGGACATGACCTCGCGGAGCTCGAGCCACTCGTAGATCGGCTCGCCGCGGGGGCCGGGCTCGGAGGAGACGTACGCCGCGACTTCGAGCGCGCGCTCGTGGGAGTCGACGTCGATCATGAACCAGCCCGCGACCAGGTCGCTCGTCTCGGGCAGCGGGCCGTCGGTCGTGACCGGCGCCGCATCCGGGCCGCCGTAGCGCACCCAGGTGCGCGCCGGCGTGAGCGCCTGCGAGTCGACGTACTCGCCGCTCTCCTCGAGCAGCTTGCGAACGTGGCGCTGGAAGGCGATGTGCGCCTCCACGTCCTCGGGCGCCCATTCGTCCATCGGCGGATAGGGATGGTGCGGCTCCGGGCCGCCCCGGTAGTGCTTGAGAAGCAGGTACTTGGGCATCGTGACCTCCTGGTGTCGTGGGCCGCGCCTGTCGAGGCCCTTCACCTGGTGAGCGGAGCCGGACGGAGCTTCTCGACATGGAACCACTGATCTGGCTTTGAGACCAGCGTAGAAGCCTTTGCGGGGGCGGGCTGCCCGTATCCGGTCGCCTCTGCGCGGCCCCAGCCGGTATCCGGCGCTTGGCTCTCGGTCGCGGTCGAGATCGCGACCCCGACGAGTACGACGAATCCACTCAAACCCGGTCAGACAACTTCTGTACCAAGTTGTCGGGGTGTCCAGACACGAGTGTCTAGGACGGTGAACTCTCCTTGGCTCCGAGGCCGTTCGATCTTCCGATCTTCTGCCTCAACCGGATTCCGATGACTCCCTTGGCGATCGGTTGAGATCGCCCGTGAAGCTCTCCTGACCCTGCGAGCCAGCGGCACTATAGACGGCGCCGTCCATGACTGGCAAGTCCCAACCGTCGGGTGGTGAGCCGAAACAGGGAGACGACGCGCCGATCGGGAAACGGCGTGTTCATGAAAACGGCTTGGTCTGCGGCTTCGACATGTGCGTCGTTGACCCTCTTGCCCTAAGTCCTCGCCTGAGCGTTGGACGAGTGCTCGGTGTCCCGGTGCGCCGGACCACCCACCGTGTACGAGCGCGTTCATGCCTAGTCGAGATCGCCTCACCCCGCACACCTGCCGAAACCGTGCGGGGGACCTTCACGTGTTCGTTTTCCGCTTGGACAAGCACGGTTCGAGGCCCCTGTGAACTTGGTACAGAAGTTATGCACCTACACGAAACTTCCAGCTCATTCGAAGTCGGGCCCCAAATGCCTGGCGCAGCTGCGGCTTCCGTACCTCAGGCGTTCCCAACAACGAGCGCCCACATGACGACACCCCGCGTGGATCGGTCCAACGGGCCCCACGCCCCATTCAATGAAGAAGGAGAGACGAACCGATGATGGACCGATTCCACAAGCGCTTCGGCATCCCCGGCATCATCGCCGTGGTAGCCATGGTGTTCGCGATGACCGGAGGAGCGTTCGCCGTCGGCGACTCGCTGAGCGGCAAGGCGGTCGAGCTCAAGGCGAAGAAGGCCAAGGGCAAGCCCGGCCCGAAAGGACCCCGCGGCAAGCAGGGTAAGCCCGGCAAGCAGGGACCCGCGGGTCCGCAGGGTGAGCAGGGTCCAGCCGGCCCCGCCGGCCCACCGGGTGCGAAGGGCGACAAGGGCGACGACGGCGAGCAGGGACCGCAGGGTCCGACGGGCCCCGCGGGCACGGCAGGCGCCGATGGTGCGGATGGGTCTCAAGGTCCTGCCGGGGATCCCTGGACCGCAGGTGGCACCCTGCCCACCGGATCGACTGAAACCGGAGTATGGACGGCATCCGTCGATTCGAGCGGAAACGGCTATGGACCGATCTCGTTCCCGATCCCACTTCCGGCTCCTATCGAGTTCAGCGACGCGCACATCATCACCGGCGAGACACCGCCTGAATGCGACAACGGGGCAGGCGCGCCTGGCTCGGCCGAGAACCCTGAGGCGGATCCTGGCCAGTTCTGTGTGTGGGTCGTTGACGGTCAGGTTCTTCAGCTCTCGAACCCGGCGACGTTCGCCGGTGGTGCCGGCGTCTCAGGCGCCGTCGTTATCACCTCTGGTGACGAAGGTGCGCTCGGCGTCGGGACTTGGGCGGTCACTGCGCCCTAGCGAGATGGCATGTCGCCGCGACGCAGATGCGTCGCGGCGACGCCCTTATGAGCCAGGAGCGGAATGAGATGAAGCAGCGCAGGAAACCGCAAGGAATGAGAAAGGCCATGAGATCTCTCGACCGTCGTGCACTTGCCTTCCTGGCCGCGTGCATGATCTCATTTGTGCCCGCGGCCGCAGCCGAAGCGGATCTCGAGTTCGGCCCAGACGGCTCGGCGGCTGGTCAAACCCGGTCACCAGGGGGGCCAAACGGGCTGGCTGTTGACGACGTCTCCGGCGATGTCTACGTGGCCGACACCGGAAACAACCGTGTCGATGTCTTCGACTCGACCGGCACCTTCATTCGTGCGTTTGGCTGGGGAGTGATCTCGGGCTCTGCCGCCCTGGAAGTTTGCACAGACGCCTCGGGATGCCAAGCCGGTCTCCCCGGTGCAGCGGCCGGACAGTTCAACGGCCCTCGCGGCGTATCTGTCGACAATGATCCGCTCAGTCCCTCGTATCGGGATGTCTTCGTGTTCTCCAGCGCGCGGATCCAGCGATTTACTCCCGATGGAGAGTTCGTCCTCGCCTTCGGCGATGGAGTCAACCAGTCGACGAACGGTGACATCTGCACCGCGTCGTCAGGCCACGTCTGTCGCGCAGGCCAAGCCGGTGCGGGACCGAACCAGCTCGGTGCCAACTCGCTACTGGGTGTCGGGCCCGGAGGCGTCGTGCATGTCCTTGGTCCGACGACGGACCGGGTACAGAAGTTCGACTCGGCCGGCGTCCTGCTCGACGAGCTCACCATCGAAGCTGACGGAGGGTTTCCGGGAATCCTGAACGGCTTCGCCGTCGACTCCAGCGGGCGGTTCTACACTGGAAGCGCAGGCGCGGGGGGAGCCGTCCGTCGTTATGACTCGACTGGAGATCTACAAAACGTCTTCAACCCCTCATTCAACATTCGCAGCATCGCAGTTGACTACACCACTGGACGCATCTTCGTTGCTGACGCCGCTGTTAGCTCACCGTCAGCGCCCGCTCAGGCTAAGGGAGTAGTACGGGTCTACGCCCCTACCAGTGCCCAGATAGCTGTGACCTATGGCGATCGTCAAAGATATTATCCCACTTTGGCGGCAAACGTGACTTCCGAAGGTGAAGTGTATGCAGTAGGTGAAGTGCACGGCGATGGGTCGGTCGATACGAAGATCGTCCGATTGTCTTTGCCACCCCCTGGGCCGGTGGTGCTTCCGGGTCTTGAGATCAATCGGGCAGAACCAGTAGGCAACGTGCGGGCGACTCTGCGATCAGGGATCAACGCAGTAGGCAGTACTACGACGTATCACTTCGAGTATGTGGACGACGCGAACTACGAGAACGACGGGTTCGACAGCCCCGCGGTTGAACGCACGACCGAAGCTTCGGTCAATGCGGGCTACGACGCCGTCGCGGTGTCCGCTCAGGTAAACGGCCTCACCCCGGAGACGCTATATCACTTCCGGATCGTCGCGTCGAACGACGACGGGGTAGCGGTCGGAGGGGAGGTGACCTTCGAAACCAAGGAACCCGTCGTGATCGGAGATACCTTTGCGTCTCGGGTCGATCGTGATCGCGCACGGTTGACAGCGAATGTCAACCCATTGGGCATCTCGGTAGATGGCTACTTCGAATATGTTGATGACGCTAGCTATCAGGAGTCAGGATTCAGCACAGCGGCTCTGTCGCCCGATGTCTCCAAGGGAGAGAATCCTCTCGAGTTCGGGGACGCCGAGGACGCCTTCGTCGCGCGGTCGACCGATGTCTCCGGGTTGGCCCCCGGAACGGTCTACCACTTTCGTTTCGTCGGGATGAACGAGTTCGTCACGCGGCCAGGTCCGGTTCGCGTCATCAAGACCTTCTCGGAGCCCGACGCGGATACGACGTCCTGCGCTAACCAGGAGTTCCGAGTCGGCCGGTCGGCCGTCTTGCCCGGTTGCCGAGCTTACGAGATGGTATCTCCGGCCAGGAAGGAAGGGGGCGATGTCGCGCCAGCCTACGGGTACAAGGATGGTAGAGCTACTCGTCTGAACCAGGCGTCACCCGCAGGTGGCAGACTTACCTTCTCGGCATTTCGATCCTTCGGTGACGCCGATGGCGCCCCTTTCACCAGTCAGTACCTCGCGACGAGAGCCTCAGATGCTGGATGGGAAATCATCAACATCTCGCCTCCACGCGTTGGATTTGCGCCGTTCTCCAACGACTCCTATCTGCTCAATCCGTATAAAGCATTCACGGAGGACCTGTGTAGCGGGTATCTACTTCAGGACACAGACGTACCGCTGACGTTGGATGACAACTTAGGATACGCAGATCTATACCGCCGGAAGACCTGTGCCGACACGAGCTATGAACTGCTGACCTCGTCGAGTCCCGCCAACGGGACGCCAGGAGAGTTCGACTCCTACCACCTGGCAGTCCAGGGGTTCTCCGCGGACGGATCGGCAGCGGTCCTTCGGGCAAATGGGAAGTTGACCGGTAATGCCACGGGAGCGGACTACTACCAACTCTATTTCAAGGAGGGCAGCAATCTACGCTTGGTAAGTGTTATGCCGAACGGTAGCCCGGCACCCGGCAACGCCTCTGTCGGCACCAAGCGAAACATCAGCAACTACTTCAGTGTCGACTCGTTGGAGAACGCGGTTGCGGCGAACGGCAGCGCGGTCTACTGGACACTCGCCGACTCGGACCCAACCCGCGTGGGCGACACCTGGGCAAACGCGCACGCAGGTCCAGGGCGGCTCTTCGTACGGACAAACCCCGGACGAGCGCAGAGTCCAGTTTCAGACGGTGCCTGCAGCGATCCCGATAGAGCGTGCACGTTTCCGATATCCGACTCCGTATCCGACGACAAGGCAGCGTTCATCGCAGCGGCTCGCGATGGATCTGGGGCCCTCTTTAGAACCTGCGCGAGCGTTCTGGTCAACCTGGGTTGTGCAGGCGGGAATCTGTATGTTTTCGATCTCGCTACCCGGGCGTCCACGGTGGTCGGCACCAACGTGAGCGGCATACTTGGCGCATCTGCCGACCTCGGACACGTCTACTTCTCATCGAAGGACGTGCTGGCGCCAGGTGCTGAAAGCGGAACGCAGAACCTCTATCACTGGTCCGCGTCGACGGGCCATCGGTTCATTGGCAAACTCCACAATCGTGATCTAACGTTCGGTAGGGGCTGGCTCTCTCCGGTTGCCGACGCACCTGGAGAGAGATCATCCCGTGTTAGTGCCGACGGAACCAAGATCGTCTTCACATCTCAAGCGGCCCTGACGGGGATGGAGAACCGAAACGCGACTACCGGAGAGGCGGCCGCAGAGGTCTTTCTCTTCGACAGTGATACGGCCGAGCTTCGCTGTGTCTCGTGCCTTGCAACAGGGGGTAGGCCTGATGGCGAGATCTATGTCAAGGGCGTTGTCGGCGAGCCTCCTCTAACGATTGCGTCCTATATCCCCGGCTGGGAGTCGAGCCATCATCCGTCGCGCGTGTTCTCCGAGGATGGAGATCGCATCTTCTTCCTCAGCTTCCAGGCGCTGGAACCGCGAGATGTCAACGACAAGCAGGATGTCTATCAGTGGCAGAAGGTCGGCACAGGCGATTGCGATGCGGGGGCCTCATCGTTCAATGCTGATGCGGGCGGTTGCGTTCGGCTCATCTCCTCGGGCCAGGGCCAGCAGGATTCGTTCTTCGTTGACGCGTCGTCCGACGGGTCGGATGTCTTCGTCAGCACTGTCGAGAGGCTCGTGGCTGGAGATGAGGATGACTTGGTCGACATCTACGACGCGCGGGTCGGCGGCGGCTTCCCCGCGGAGGTGGTGTCGACGCCATGTGAAGGCGACGACTGCCAGGGAGACAGCGCCGTTCCGCCTGCTGATGATGAGACCGGGAGCTCAGAGCCCGGCGAAGGAAACGGGCGTCCTCCCAACTGCGCTGCTCGAGAAGCTGCGCTCCGGAAGGCCAGGCAGGCCGTTAGAAGGATGAAGCGTAAGGCTCGAAGCGCACCGAGCAAACGGGCGAAGCGCGGAGTCAAGCAGGCCAAGCGCAAGCTCGCCAATCGGAGAGGCAAACTGATTGAGTGTCGGAAGGGAGGGCTTCGGTGATACTAACGAGCAGAGTAGGCCTAACCGTGACGTTGAGGCGATCGCTCCTGGCTCTTGCGGGTCTCGCAGCCTTAGTCGTCGGTCTCCTGGGTGCGACGGTAGCGCATGCAGATGGTGGCCTCCATGATGTGAACGTGAGTATCTCCGAGGTAGGCGATGTAGCGGCGACTGAGGCCGGTGCACATCCGTTCACTTTCTCCACCAGCTTTGGAGTTGATACCGTCGCTCAGTCGGGCGCGCCGGACGGCGTGGTTCCCACCGAGGATCTCCGCAACGTCGATGCACACCTGCCGGCGGGGTTGGTGGGTGATGCCAATGCGGTTCCGACGTGTGGTTTTGCGGTCTTCAACGAGTCGGCGGGAGCGGTTTGCGCAGGATCAACGATGGTTGGCATTGCCAGCATCACTGCGGCGGGACCCGAGGCTACTTACCCGGTGCCGATTTACAATCTAGAGCCACCGCCTGGTGCGGCCGCGCAGCTTGGGTTCAACGTGTTGACGGTGCCGATCACTATTGAGGCGGTCGTTAGCCCTGATCCGCCCTATCACCTCATCTCGAGGTCAACGAACATCTCGCAGGCGGTTCCGCTGTACGGGGTTGATGTAACGCTGTGGGGTAATAGCTCAGATGCTGCACATGACGCCAGGCGGGGGGGTGTGTTCGTCGGCCCCGAGAAGCCCTTCTTGACGTTGCCGCGGACCTGCCCAGGAACTCCATTGGGGTTCGAGTTCGCAATCCGCTTCTGGCAGTCTCCGAGTGACTGGAAGGATTACCTCGCGACGACCCCCGCCATCACCGACTGCTCCACCCTCGACTTCGCCCCCGAGGTGACCGAAGCAACCCCAACCACGACCAAGGCCGACAGCCCATCCGGCCTCAACTTCCACATCCACGTAGACGACGAGGGCCTCACCGACCCCAACGGAAGAGGCCAATCCGACCTCAAGAAGGCAGTGGTCACCCTCCCCGAGGGAGTCTCGCTCAATCCCAGCGCAGCCGACGGCCTAGCCTCCTGCTCGCCAGCCCAAGTAGAGAATGAGACCTACGACTCCGACTTCGGAGACGGCTGCCCAGCAGCATCGAAGATCGGCTCGGTAGAGATCGACACCCCGCTCCTCGAAGAGCGCGTCAGCGGCTCGATCTTCATGGCCAGGCAGCACGACAACCCCTTCGATTCGCTGCTGGCCGCCTACATCGTCGTTAAGAGCCCCGAGCGAGGCGTCAACCTCGTGCTCCCCGGCAAGATCGAAGCAGACGAGGACACCGGCCAGATCACCGCGACCTTCGACAACAACCCCCAGTTCCCGTTCACCGACCTCGACGTCCGTTTCAAGACCGGCAACCGAGCTCCGCTGGTCACCCCAAGCACCTGCGGAGCCTACGAGATCAAGACCGAGCTGACCCCTTGGTCAGGCGGAGCACCCAGGCTCGAGGCCTCGACGTTCGAGATCGACCAGGCAGCCGACGGTGGTCCCTGCGATGGAAGTTCCGAGTCCGAGCTCCCCTTCAACCCCGACCTGAAGGCAGGAACGACCAGCGCCCAGGCCAACAGCTACGCGCCCTTCACACTGCGCCTGCAAAGGCCCGAGGGCGACCAGACCCTCGACTCCCTGAAGCTCCAGATGCCGAAGGGCCTGATTGCGAAGCTGGCAGGAGTCGCCTACTGCCCAGATGCGACTTTGGCAGCGATCTCCAGGCAAGCGGGCACAGGCCAGTCCGAGCTAGACACCCCCAGCTGCCCGGCAAGCTCCAAGATCGGAGTAGCCACAGTAGGAGCAGGCTCAGGCAACCCGGTCTACGTGCAAACCGGCTCCGCCTACCTGGCCGGCCCCCACAACGGCGCCCAGCTCTCGATGGCCGTGGTAGTCCCAGCCCTCTCCGGCCCCTTCGACCTGGGAACCGAGGTAGTCCGAAACGCCTTGCAGGTAGATCCAAGGACAGCCGAAATCACCGTCGAATCGGATCCCTTCCCCCAGATCCTCCACGGTATCCCGCTCAGATTGAGAGACGTCAGGGTCAA
>CAZXKG010000110.1:0-8813 GCA_964641695.1 uncultured Conexibacter sp. | reverse complement strand
CTTGCCGTGGTCGACGTGACCCATCACGGTCACGACCGGCGGTCGCGCGACGAGATCCTCGGCGCTGTCCTCGTACTCGGGCTCCGCGTCCACCTCGTCCGCGGCGCTGACGATCTCGACCTCGCGGTCGAACTCCTCGGCGAGCACCAAGATCGTCTCATCCGTGAGCGTCTGGGTGAGCGTGGCCATCTCGCCCTGCTGCATCAGCTTCTTGATCACGTCCGCCGAGCTGATGCCGAACGTCTCCGCCACCTCGCGGACGGTCGCGCCGGCGTTGACCTCGAGGGTCTGCGGCTGATCGGAATCCGGACCCTTGAGCTCGGGGCTCTCGTCGAACGCGGGGCGGCGACGGCGTCCACGCCGGCGTGGCGGTCGCTGCGGCGGACCCTTCGAGATCTGGTCCCGGCGAGCTGCCTGGGAGTCGATCACCACGCGACGGCGCTTCTTGCCGTCGCCGGACTGCACCGGCTGCACGGGCTGCCCGCTCCGAGGCTTGGCGGCCTGGCGAGCCTGCGCCGGAGCCTTCCCACTGCCGCCACCACCGGTTGCGGCGGCCGGAGCCTCGGCAGCCGGCTTGCGTCTCGGCAGCGCCCCCGCGGCGGCGAGCGCGCGCAACGCCTCCGACTGATCGACGCTGGAGGAGGCAGTGGTGATCTCGATGCCCGCGCCCTTGAGGACCTCGACGACCTTGGCGCTCTCCAACCCCAGGGCCTTGGCTATGACATGGACTCGCTGCTTAGCCAACGTTGCTCTCCTCATCGCCCGACTGCTCCGGCTCGGAAGCGTCCTCGGCTTCGGTCTCGGTCTCGGCTTCGGTCTCGGCTTCGGCCTCCGTCGCCTCGACGACGACCTCCGCTGCCGCCTCGTCGAGCGCGGACTCCGCGGTCAGCTCCTGCTCGCCCTCGTCGACGAGGGCGTCGATCGCCTCCTCGGCCTCGGCGATCGCCGCCGCCTGTTCAGCGTCCTCGGCGGGAGCCTGATCGGCGTCGTCGGCGGGCTCTTCTCCACCCTCCGGCTCCGACTCGGTGCCACCGTCCTCGGCGGCCTCGGCCGTGATCTCGTCGGCTTCGTCGATGACGTCGGTCTCCGCCTCCGCCTCGGCCTCGGCCTCGGCCGCCGCCTCGCCGGCCTGCTCGGCCGCGGCGAACGCCTCCTCCGCCCGAGCGACGATCGTCGCCACGTCGGATTCGGCCGTCCCCTCCGCGGCGAGCGTGGCGACGTCCAAGTCGCTCAGCGAGCTGAGCACGGTGACCTGGTTGGTCGAGAACCGGGCGAGCGCCTGGTGGGTCTCCAGCCCGCAGTAGCGCGACCCGGGCAGGGCCGCGTTCGGGCAGCGACGACCCGCCGAGAGCACGGCCATGCAGCGTCCGTCGAAGACCTCCTCCTCGTCCTCGAAGCCCTCGTCGTCGGCGCGGTCGGCGAACTCCGTCTCGCCGACGATGTCGACGCGCCAGCCGGTCAGCTTCGCCGCCAGCCGGGCGTTCTGCCCCTCCCTGCCGATCGCCAGCGAGAGCTGGTCGTCGGGGACGATCACGGTCGCCTGCCGCTCCTCGTCGTCGACGAGAACCTCTCGAACGCGCGCCGGCGAGAGCGCCTTCGCGACGAACCGAGCGGGCTCCTCGTTGTAAGGGATGATGTCGATCTTCTCGCCGCGCAGCTCGGATACGACCATCCGTACGCGAGAGCCACGCGGGCCGACGCAGGCACCGACCGGGTCGACCCCGTCGGTGTGGGAGACGACGGCGATCTTCGAACGGAACCCCGGCTCGCGAGCGACGCCGACGACCTCGACGAGCTGGTCGGCGATCTCCGGGACCTCGAGCTCGAAGAGCTTCTTGATCAGCTCCGGGCTCTTGCGGGAGACGACGACGCTCGGCCCCTTGCCCTCGGCGGAGACGTCGGTGATCACGGCCTTGATCCGCATGCCGTGGTCGTAGCGCTCGCTGTAGATCTGCTCGGACCGCGGCAGCAGGGCCTCGACCCGGTCGCGGAGCTGCACCAGCGTGTAGCGGTTGTCGGACTGCTGGATGATGCCGGTGATCAGCTCGCCGACGCGATCCTGGAACTCCTCGAACATCATCATCCGCTCGGCCTCGCGGATGCGCTGAAGGATCACCTGCTTGGCGGTCTGCGCGGCGATCCGCCCGAAGTCGTCCGGGGTCACGTCCCGGGACTCGATCTGCGACTCGTAAGGGGCGAGTACCTCCGGGTCCAGCTCGGGATCCTCGGGCTCCCTCAGCTCGCCCGTGGCAGGGTCGATCGCCGGCTCCTGGGTCTCCGCGACCTCGGCCAGCAGCTTCTCCTCCAACTCGGCGGGGAGGATCAGCTCGAAGACCCTGAAATCGGCGGTCTCGCGGTCGAGGTCGACACGCGCGTACTTCGCCGCTCCGGGGGTCTTCTTGTAGGCGGAGAGCAGGGCGTCCTCGAGCGCTGCCATGAGCGTTTCGGCATCGAGTCCCTTCTCCTGCTCGAGCACCTTGATGGCTTCGACGATCTCGCGGCTCACGATTGCACCTCCAAGGGCTGTGGGACTAAGTTCGAACGGCTGATCAACTGCTGGGGAATCGTCACTTCGCGTTCATCGACGTAGAGGCCGATCCCGTCGGGATCGGCAGTGACCAGCTCCCCCGTGAAGTTCTTGCTTCCCTCGACCGGCTCGGAGGTCCGCACGCGAACCCGACGGCCGAGGAAACGAGTGAAGTGCTCAGGCTTGGTGAGTGGCCGGTCCTCGCCCGGCGAGGAGACCTCGAGCCCGTAGTCGGCGAGCAGGTCGCGGAGTTGCAGCGTGACCCGCTCGCAGAGCTCCAACCCGACCCCCTCGGGATGGTCGATGTACAGGCGCAGGAGATCGCGATCCGGCTTCTCGACCGCGATCAGCTCGACCTCCGGATCAAATCCGGCGATCTGCTTCTCGATCTGCTCCGTAAGTTCTTCCATGGTGATCTCCGCGGCCTCCGATCAGCTGCCGCCGCACCCGCCACCATCCCGATCCAGACCGAAAAAAAGGCGGGCCGCAGGCCCACCTCTCGCACGGATCGTTGCGGTTTAAGGTGAAAAGGCAGTATAGCCGCCGTCAACCGGCGATCAAGAGACGCGGCCGTCGCCGGAACCGCGCGTGCGGACCACGTGATCGAGAATCGCCCTTGCGATCGCGCGTTTGTCGGTTCGCGGGACGTGCTCCTCCCCGGCTCGGTCGACGATCGTGACCTCGTTCGAGCCGGACTCGAACCCGATGCCCGCGGCCGAGACGTCGTTGACGACGACGATGTCGGCGCCCTTGCGCTCCAGCTTCGCGCGCGCCCGGGCGACGAAGTCCCCCCCGTGCTCGGCCGCGAAGCCGACGATCGTCTGCCCCTCCGAGCGCGTCCGGGCGAGGGCGGCCAGGACGTCCTCGGTCGGGACCAGGCGAAGCTCCATCTCCCCCGCTCCCTCGCGGACGATCTTCCCCGCCTCGGCCGACTCGGGCCTGAAGTCCGACACCGCTGCCGCCATCAGCAGGACGTCCACCCCGGGGAACCGCTGCCGCGCGCTCGCCGCCAGGTCGGAGACGCCGGTGACGTCGAGCCGCTCGACCCCGGGAGGCGTCGGCAGCGCCACGTTCGCGGCGATCAAGCTCACCGTCGCCCCGCGCGAGGCGGCTTCCTCGGCGATCGCGAACCCCATCCTGCCGCTCGAGCGGTTGCCGATGAACCGGACGGAGTCGATCGGCTCACGGGTACCCCCCGCCGTGATCAGCACCCGGACCCCGTCGAGATCGCGATCGGGCGGTGTCGCGACCAGGCCCTCGAGCTCGGTCAGGATCTCCTCCGGCTCCGGCATCCTGCCGACGCCGCGCTCCCCGCGCGATGCCAGCTCCCCCACTCCGGGCTCCATCACGCGGATGCCGCGGCGGCGCAGGATCGCGACGTTGTCGCGCGTCGCCCCGTCCTCCCACATCCGCCCGTTCATCGCCGGCGCGATCAGGCGCGGCGCCCGGCAGGCCAGGAACGAGGTGGCCAGCATCGAGTCGCAGATCCCACCGGCGAGCTTCGCGATCGTGTTCGCGCTCGCGGGGGCGACGACGAAGGCGTCCGCCCGCTCGGCCAGGGCCAGGTGCGAGATCGGAGCATGCTCGGGCAAGGGCGTACCGGGGAAGGCGCCGCGCATCGGGTCCTCGTCGAACTCGTCGACGAGGACCGGCGCGCCGCTGATCCCCTCGAAGGTCGGCGCGCCGACGAACCGGCCCGCGGTCGGCGTCATCAGCACGCGCACGCCGTGCCCGGCCGTGGTCGCCAGCCGCACGAGATGCACGGCCTTGTAGGCGGCGATGCCGCCGGAAACTCCGATCAGGATCGAGGCCATCAGCTCTTAGCTTGGCCTACCCGACGCCCCACGGCCGCCCCAAGCGCCGCACCCGGACCGAGAACTTGCAGGGTTGACCGGGGAGTGGAGTGCGGGAGCGTTCTCAGCGGCAGCGACCCAAGGGTCGTGAGGCGACGAGGAGACTCCGCCGAGGCGTTCCCGCGCCGCCGGCGAGTGCGGGAGCGTTCTCAGCGGCGGACGCAGGAGCCGAAGCTACCCAAGGGTCGTGAGGCGACGAGGACTCCGCTGAGGGCGTTCCCGCGCCGCCGGTTAGTGGCGGTACTCGTAGTTGACCTTGCCGGCGGCAACCTCCTCGAGGGAGATCGTCAGGTAGTTGTCGCTGTTGGAGTCGACCATCGGAGGAGTGTGCTCCTCGTAGCTGCCCTCCCCGAGCGCGCGGTAGTAGCTGTTGAGCTGGCGCGCACGCTTGGCCGCGACGATCACGGCGGCGTAGTGGGAGTCGGTTCGTTCCATCAGCTTGTCGACGCGAGGCTTGACCATCAGCCGGGCAGTGTAGATGCTCCCGCCACGCCCCGTCCGGCGCCCGATCTCAAACGGGGGTGCGGCCGACGATCGACGCGAGCTCATCGGCAGCGCGGTCGACGTCGTCGTTGACGATCACGTGCGGGAACTCGTCCTTGGCCGCGAGCTCGTCCTGCGCCACCCGCAGTCGCGACTCGATCGTCTTCGGATCGTCCGTTCCTCTGCCCTCGAGCCGTCGCCTCAAGTCCGCCGGATCCGGGGGCACGATGAAGACCTGAACCGCCTCGGGCATGCTGTCGCGGACCTGTCGAGCTCCCTGGACCTCGATCTCGAGTACGACCGGGGCGCCGCGGGAAAGGCGATCCTCCACCTCCTCGCGCAGGGTTCCGTAGCGGTTGCCGCTGTAGGTGGCGTGCTCGAGAAACCGCCCCTCGGCGATGCGCTCGGCGAACTGCTCGGCGGAGAGGAAGTGGTAGTCGACGCCGTCCGACTCGCCCCCTCTCGGCGCGCGGGTGGTGGCCGAGATCGACAGCTCGAGCTCGGGAACCCGCTTGCGCAGGGCCTTGATCAGGGTGCCCTTGCCGACCCCTGACGGACCTGTGATGACGAAGACTCTGGCCATCTGCGCGAGTGATTGTTACTGCCGTCGAGGCGTAACCGGAGTCGCCGCGGCCGGCGTGCCGGGCCGGAGCGGTCCCCCGACCGCCTACCGGCGTCGCAGCAGCGCGACGAGCTCGGTGCGCTGACGCTCGGACAGCCCGCCGATGGTCTTCGACGGTGAGATCCGGCACTGGTTGAGAATCCGATTGACCTTGACGCGGCCGTACTTGGGGACCGCCAGCATCATGTCGAACACCTTCGCCGTCTCGAGGTACTCCGGCGGATCGAGAAGCTGGCTCTCGATCCGCGCCCTGCCGGCCTTCAGATCGCGCTTCAGCTGGGCACGCTTGGTCCGGATCTCGTTGGCCGCCTCGAGTGCCCGCATACGCTGATCGTGACTGCGCTGGGGGACTGCTGAGGTCGTCGAGGAGGCGGGAGACATTCGGCGGCGATCATATACACGCCGAATGGCCACGCAAGGCCGCGGGCCCTGATTTGCCCCGAATCCAGGTCGACCTCGAGTTGAGGTTCAGTGTTCGGGAGCGATCAGACGCTCCAGCTCGCTTCTTATTCGCTCGGCGGCCAAGGGGTCGCGGAAGTTGGCGGTGCCCACCGCCACCGCCGTCGCGCCGGCGCCGAGCAGGGCGGCGGCGTGCTCGCCCTTCTCCACGCCGCCCATGCCGATCACTGGGATCTCCACGGCAGCGGCGACGTCAGCGACCTGCTTGAGCGCAACGGTCCGCACGGCGGAGCCGGAGAGGCCGCCGCTGCCCGCCCCGAGCCACGCGGAGCCATCCGCCAGCAGGGGAGCGGCTTTGAGCGTGTTGATCAGGGAGACGGCGTCGGCTCCCCCCTGTTCGGCGGCGACGGCGATCACCGACGGGTCGGCGACGTTCGGGGTCAGCTTCACGATCAGCGGCTTCCCGGTGATCGGCCGGAGGGCCTCCATCAGCCGCTCGGTCTCATGCGGCTGCTCACCGACTATCAGCCCCGAGTGGACGTTGGGGCAGGAGACGTTCAACTCCACGCCGTCGACGCGCTCGTGCTCGCAGATCGTCGCCACGGCTTCGGCGAACTGCTCAGCGCTCGTCGCCATCACCGAGACGATCAGGGGAACCGTCAGATCCGCGAGCTGCGGAAGATCATGCGCGAGAAAGCCCTGTACCCCCTTGTTCGGAAGGCCGATCGAGTTGACCATCGCGGCCGGCTCCTCCCAGATCCGCGGCGGCGGGTTGCCGGGGCGCGGGGCCGGCGTGATCGTCTTCGAGACGTAGGCGCTGAACGGGAACCGCTCGAAGGCCGCCTCGCCGAACGCACGGCGGGCGGCGAGAACGTCGAAGGTCCCGGAGGCGTTGATCAGCGGGTCGGCGAGCCGGATGCCACAGAGATCCACCGCTGAGCCGCTCACCGGTGACCCGCCCCCGCCACCAGCGCGGACTCCAGCGCGTCGGCGCGAACGACCGGACCGTCGACGCAGAGCCGCATGTACCCGCCCTCGCGCAGCGGCACCGCGCATCCGTAGCAGGCGCCGTAACCACAAGCCATCGGCGACTCCATCGCCAGCTCGGCGGGCACGCCGTGAGCCAGGCAGAGCACTCTGACCGCCTCCAGCATGGCCGGCGGCCCGCACGAGTAGACGACCGCGGTCGAAGCGGAATCGCCACTCAGCATCCGCTCGAGGAGGTCGGTCACGTAGCCGCGATGACCGGCGTGGCCGTCCTCGCTGGCGAGCCGGACTTCCGAGCAACGGAACAGCTCCATCCCGCCGGAATGGGCCTCGTCGCGAAATCCGAGCAGGGTGCGCTCGGGGATGCCTCGCCGCGCCAGCTCGGCGCGCCAGATCGCCAGCGGGGCAAGGCCGATCCCGCCGCCTACGAGGATCGCTCCCGCGGCCCCCTCCATGACGTCGCGCGGCTCCGAGAACGGCCGGCCCAGCGGGCCGGTGATCAGCAGCCCAGCCCCTTCCCCGGAGCGGGCGAGTGCGGCGGTGCCGGGGCCGACCTCCTCCAACAGGAAGCTCAGGCGTACGCCTCCCTCCCCGCCCTCGTCGGGCTCCGCCGCCGCGACCGAGAACGCGCGGGGCAGGAAGGGCCGCTCCCCTCCCTCGCCCCATCCGTGCTCGCGCGCCAGCATGTAGAACTGCCCGGCCCGGGGCTCAGGTCCCTCCCGGTCCGCCACCTCGAGGATCCGGTAGCCGCCAGTGGCCCGATTCGCCCGCACGATCGCCCGGCGCCGCCCGAATGGGGCCGGTTCCCTCGTCGGCTCGGCGGCGGCGCTCACGGGGATGCTTCCGAGAGCTCCTGCGCGGCGGCGTCCGCCGCCTGCCGGCTCGACTCGTGCAGCTCCTGCAGGCTGACGACGTCGATTCTCCCGTCGCCCTGCCCCGCGCCGATCGCCCGAACCGCCGCCGAGGCTCCGGTCATCGTCGTGACGCAAGGGATCCCGTTGCGGATCGCGGCGCTGCGGATCTCGTGCCCGTCGGTGCGGGCGCCGGATCCGGTCGGCGTGTTGATCACCAGATCGACCTCACCGCGCTCGATGAAGTCGACCACGTGGGGCGACCCCTCCTTGATCTTGTTGATGCGCTCGACCGGGACCCCCATCCGTGAGATCGCCTGCGCGGTGCCGCCGGTGGCGACGATCCGGAAGCCGAGATCGCAGAAATGGGTGGCGAGCTGCGTCGCGGCGGCCTTGTCGCCGTCGGTGACGGTGATGAAGACCGTCCCCTCACCGGGAAGCTGGACGCCGGCCGCCGCCTGGGCCTTGCCGAAGGCGGTCGGGAAGTCCCCGGCGACCCCCATCACCTCGCCGGTGCTCTTCATCTCCGGCCCCAGCACCGCGTCCGCGCCGCTGAAGCGCGAGAACGGGAGCACCGCTTCCTTGACCGAGACGTGTGAGGTCGGCATGCCCGGGATCTGCTGCTCGGCCAGGGGCTCGCCCAGCATCAGCCGGCAGGCGATCTTGGCGATCGGGGCGCCGATCGCCTTGCTCACGAAGGGAACCGTCCGCGAGGCGCGCGGGTTCGCCTCGATGACGTAGAGCACGCCCGCCGCGATCGCGTACTGGATGTTGATCAGCCCGATCACGCCGAGCTCGAGCGCGAGCCTGCTCGTCGTTTCGTCGATCGTCGCGAGCATCTCCTCGCCGATGCTCATCGGCGGCAGCACGCAGGCCGAGTCGCCGGAATGCACGCCGGCCTCCTCGACGTGCTGCATGACGCCCGCGAGAACGCAGTCGGTGCCGTCGCAGAGCGCGTCGACGTCGACCTCGATCGCGTTCTCGAGGAAGCGATCGAGCAGCAGCGGATGCTCGGGGCTCGCCTTGACGTGGCGCTCGAGATACGTCTGCAGGTCCGCCGCCGAGTAGCAGATCTCCATCGCGCGGCCGCC
>CAZXKG010000109.1:1238-8983 GCA_964641695.1 uncultured Conexibacter sp. | reverse complement strand
CCTTGATCGCGACCAGCTCGGCGATCAAGGAGCTCGAGGGCGGCTACCAGGAGCTGGCGCGGATCATCCACCCGCACCCGACGATCTCCGAGGCGATCCCCGAGGCCGCAAGGGCCGTCGACGGGTGGGCAACCCACGCCTAGAAAACAACCGCCGGCTGCTCTCCAGCCGTGATCTGATGGACCGCTGCTATGCGGAGGGGATCAGCGTCGAGACGATCGCGCGCGAGGCCAACCTCTCGCGGGCGCACTTCATCCGCAGCTTCAAGGAGACGTTCGGGGAGACGCCGCACCGCTACCTGCAGCGGCGCCGGATCGAGCGGGCGATGGCGATGCTCCGGCACACCGACCTGCCGGTGACCGAGATCTGCCTGGAGGTCGGCTTCAGCAGTCTCGGCTCGTTCTCGAGCACGTTCCGCGAGGTCGTCGGCTGCACGCCGACCCAGTACCGGGCCCGCAAGCACGACCTCAACCGCGTCTACGTGCCCTCCTGCTACCAGATGGCCTGGGACCGACCCAACTCCCGATCGAGCACTTTTCGAGAAGACAAGGCGGAGGGCCGGGACTAGGTTGGACGCATGTTCAATTCAGTCTCACATTCAAGTGTCTGGGTCATCAACCAGGACGAGGCGCTCGACTTCTACGTCGGCAAGCTCGGCTTCGAAGTCCGCGCGGACATCCAACTCGAGAACATGCGCTGGCTCACCGTCGGGATGCCCGACCAACCGGAGTTCCAGATCCTGCTCGAGTCGATCGACAACCCGTTCATCGACGACGAGTCGCGGGAGGCGATGCGCAGCCTGCTCAGCAAGGGGATGGCCGGACTCGGCTGCATCCTCAACACCAGCGACTGCCGCAAGACCTACGCCGAACTCATGGCCAAGGGCGTCGAGGGGATCCAGGAGCCGACCGACATGTTCTACGGAACGGACGCGGCGATCCGCGATCCGTTCGGCAACCACATCCGGATCACCCAGCCGGTCCCCGACGACGAGTTCGAGGTGCCCGAGCCCGGCGACCCAGAGCTCGCGCGTAAGTACAACGAGTAATCGGCAGCGGACCTCGCCGTGCGGGCACTCCCCCGCGCGGCGAGTTCGTAGTGCGCGCGGGACATCCGCCAAGCTCATTTCAGGGTTGACTAGGACAGGTGTCCTAATCTAGGCTCCCTACTCGACTCGGACAGTCGTCCTAGTCGAGTAGACGAGTGAGGGAGGGTGGAGATGAAGCAACGACCGGACCCAGATGCCGCGGCGGCGGCGCGAGCGGGGTCCTGCGACCCGCCACGGACGCAGCAGCTGGACCCGCAGGCCACCGCGCTGGTCCTGGTCGACCCGTACAACGACTTCTTCTCCCGCCTCGGGCGTGCGTGGCCGATGACGCGGGATGTCGCGCGGGCCAACAACGTCGTGGCGAACATCGCGCAGGCGCTGGAGGCGTGCCGCGCCCGTGACATCCACGTCGCCTACGCGCCCCACCATCGATATCGCCGCGGCGGCTTCGCGGATCGGCGGCACCCCAATCCGTCACATGCCCTCACCCGCCGGCTGCGCCTCTTCTCCGCCCGCGGCCGCGGCGGCCGGTTCCATCAGGCGCTGCGTCCGCTACCCGGCGAGCTGGTCGCGAGCGAGCACGAGACGTCGTGCGGGTTCACCGGCACCGACCTCCACGCGCTCCTCAGCGCGCTCGGAGTTCGGCACGTAGTCTTGGCCGGAGCGCTGTCGAACACCTGCGTCGAGGCCACGGGTCGCACCGCCGTCGACCTCGGCTACGAGGTCACGTACCTGACCGACGGCGTGACCGCGCTGACCCCGCGGGACCACCAAGCAGCGCTGGCGAACTACCTGCTGGTTGGCCGAGCGAGCACGACTGCCGAGTTCCTGGAGGCGATCGGATGATCCGGCTCTCGACACGCGCCGATCCTGCGCTCCGCGCGGCGGTGAGCCTGCTCATGCGCAGCGACCGAAGCGGGCGCGGGCAGCAGACGGCCCTCATCGTCCTCAACGCCCGGGATCGCCAGGACGCGCCTGCCGGGTCGGCCGAGTCGAATCTCAGCCGATGCGTCGAGGGCGCGCTGGCCGGGGGGATCCCCGTGCACCACACCGAGCCGGCGACGCTGAGCGCCCTGGCTCAGCCGGAGCTGCGCGGGCGCCTGGACGAGCAGGGCGTCGAGCGAGTCGTGCTGGTCGGATCGTCGACCGACCTGCAGGTCGACTCGACAGCACGCCACGCGGCAGAGCTGGACCTGCACGTCACCGTTGTCGCCGACGCGTGCTGGACGCGATCGCCGGGCGCACATCGGACCGTCGTGCGCGTCACACTTCCGCGTATCTGCCACCAGCTCCTGGACACCGATCAGTTCCTCGCGCTCGTGGGCGCCGCGTCTCCGACCAAGTGACGGCCGGTGGCATCGGATAGCCGCGACCGCATGATCCACAGTGCGTATGAGCTGTTCCGCGTGCACGGCGTATCCGCAACGGGGCTGCGCGAGATCAACGCGCACAGCGGGGTGGCGCGGGGTGCGATCTACCATCACTTCCCCGGCGGCAAGGACGAGCTCGCGCGGGCGGTGATCCAGCACGCCGGCGACGAGGTCAGCGTGCTCCTCGAACCGTTCGCCGCGGAGGCCGGCGCGGTAGCCGCCGTCGGCGCGTTCGTCGCCGGATGGGAGCACCACCTGAGCAGCAACGAGTTCCGAGCCGGCTGTGCGATCGCCGCCGTCGCCGGCGAGACTGCGCCCGGGACCGAGACCGCGGAGGCGGCCGCGGAGGCCCTCGGTGGCTGGATCGCGATTCTGTCCTCCAGCCTGCGCCGGGAAGGCGTCTCCAACGCCAAAGCCGACCGCCTCGCTTCACTTGCGGTCAGCGCGGTGGAGGGGGCGCTGGTCCTTTGCCGTGCCGAAGCCTCGACCAAGCGCATGACCGCTGTCCGGCAAGAGCTCGAGGCCGCCTTTCAGTCCGCGATCGACGAGTCCCAGGCAGGCACGGACTGAAGACCCGCCGGTTGACGAGGCGCATGTCCGCGGTGGGCTCGTCCCTCAGAGCACGGCGTCGGCGATCGCCAGGCCGAGCGGGATGCCGACAGCGATCCCGACCACGGTCGCGAGCACGAAGGCGAGCGTGAGGCCGCGGCTCATCCCGAGCGGCACAGGTTCCGCAACGGGCGGATCGGGAGTACGTCCGGGCACCGCGGCGCGAACCAGCGGCGGGGCGAGGACGGAGGGCTCCGGCTCGCCGTCGCGGCGGAACCAGTCGACGATCCGCCAGACCGTGGGCACGCTGAAGCCGATCGCCATCAGCCAGAAGAGAACGCCGCAGGCGATCCAGACGCCCCCCGACCCCTGATCGGGCGGCGGGTCGAGCCCCAGATCGAGGAAGTTCCAGCCGAAGACGGCGAAGATGACCGCGAGCGGCGAGAACGTCCCGACGCGCGGGCCCTTCACCCAGGCGTTGGCCAACGCCCTCGCGGCGGCGAGGAGCAGCGCGACCACGATGCCCACGAAGAGCAGCGCGAACGCGGACTCGTCGCACTCCTGGGCGATCACGTAGGGCCCGCCGCTGGCGCAGAAGCCACCGCTGGTGACCATCAGCTCGCGCATCCCCTCGGCGGCGCCGACGATCGCGGCGATGAACCCGGCGGTCGTCGCCGCGATGCCGGCCCAGCCTGCCGTCAGCCGCGCGCCGGACGGTGAGCTCGACATCCGGCCCGTGGCCTAACCGCAGCCGTCAGGCCACGGGGGTCGACCAGTCGATCCAGAGCGCCGCCGGATCGTCGGGGTCGATCTTCACGTTCACGGTGATGCCCGGCTGCGCCTGACCCAGCATCGTCATCGGCATGACCTGGCTGACGGTCGCGGGATACGGCGGACGTCCCTCCGCCATCACCGTCAGGTCGAGCTCGACCAGCGGCTGATGGTTGACCATCGCGTTACCCTGGCGGACCGCGACGATCGTGGCGGTGCCCGGCATCCCGGTCGCGGCGAGGTTGGCCGCGGCCGTCTGCTGCGCCATCGACTCGGTCGCGGCCTGCATCTGCGCCTGGGCCTGGGCGACCTGCGCGGCCGGGTCCCAGTCCTTGTTGATCTCGTCCGCCTGCTTCTTGAGGTCGCGAACGCTCTTGAAGAGGCCCATCGTCAACCTGCCCGGTAGTGGACGTTGAACTGCTGGGCGACTGCGGGGTTCGCCTTGACGCGCTCGTTCCAGCCGTCGAGTGCCTGCTGCCAGGAGTCGCCGTCGATGCCACGCTCGGCGGCGATGGCCGGCGCCTTCGCCTGGTCGTAGCCGTGGTTGGCCAGCTCCTTGCAGACCGCGGCGAACTGCTCGAGGCTGACGCCCGCGATCGGCTCCAGGTCGGGCCCCGTTGCCGCGCCCGCGCCCGCGGCCTGGGTCGCAGCGGCCTGCTGCGCGGCGGCCGCCTGCTGCGCCGCGGCCATCTCCTGCGCCTGCCCCGCCATCTGCATTCCCTGCTGGACGAGGTCGGGAGTTGCCTCCAGCGCCTTCTTCGCGTCCTTCATCTGCTTGAACATCCCCATGGGGACTCCTCCTTCGAACGGTAGTGTGCGCACACTAGAAGGGGTGGCGTTCAGCCGCAAATCTTTCTCAGGCGGATATCGTCGGCGGGGTGAGCGAGCTGCAAGTTCATCCGGGAGGGGCCGTCGGGGACGCGGCCGAGCAGGAGGCGGTGGCGCGGGAGGTGACCTTCTACTTCGACCTGGGCTCGCCCTACGCCTACCTGAGCGCCGAGCGGATCAGCCGACTCTTCAGCGACGCGGAGCTCGAGCAACCGGAGTGGAAGCCGATCCTGCTCGGCGGGCTGTTCCAGCGCTTCGACCGCGCCTCCTGGGCGAAGGGGCCGGGCCGCGGGGAGGGCATGCGCGAGGTCGAGCGCCGGGCGGACGCACTCGGCCTGCAGCCGATCCGCTGGCCCGAGCCGTGGCCGGGCAACACGCTGCACGCGATGCGGGTCGCCACCTACGCCAAGTCGATCGGCCGGACCGTCTCCTTCACCTTGGCCGCCTTCCGCCAGGCGTTCGCCGGCGGTCGCGACCTGACCGATCCCGACAACGTGGCGATCGCGGCGGCGGCCTGCGAGATGCACCCGAACGCGATCGCCAAGGGCGCCGGCACGACCTCGGTCAAGGAGCGGCTGAAGGCGGAGACCGCCCGCGCCGGCGACCTCGGCGTCCTCGGCGTCCCCAGCGTCGTCGTCCGGGGAGAGGTCTTCTGGGGGGACGACCGCCTCGAGGAAGCGCTCGCGGCGGTCCGAGCGCTCTGAGCGGCGCCATCAGGCTCTCGGGTCGGCGCCGACCCGAGTCGCCGAGCGGGCTGCCCTGCACCCGCCGAGCGCCCGCGTCAGCCGGCGCGCGTCCGGTCCGTCGGCCGCAACGCGCGCTCGAGGGCCGCCGCCAGCTCGGCCGCACCGGCCGCGTCGAGGGCGCTGATCGTGACACGGATGGCCGCGGCGCTCTGCAGCCGGAAGGGGCCGCCGGGGGAGACCGCCCACCCCTCCTCGCGAAGGGCCTGCACGATCGAGGCCTCGTCGGGAACGGGCACCCAGACGTTGATCCCCGCCCGCCCACTTCCGTCGATCCCGCGAGCGGCCAACTCGGCGATCAAGCCCTCGCGCCGGCACCGGTACGTGGACTCGGCGCGCTCCAGCGTTGCCGCGACCTCGGGGTCTGTCCACATCGCGACCGTCAGCCTCTGCAGCAGGTGGCTGACCCACTGGGGTCCGACGGCCTGGCGACCGCGAACGCGGCTGATCGTCTGCTCGTCACCCGCGAGCACAGCCAGGCGGATGTCCGGCCCCAGCGACTTCGCCACCGAACGCGCCGCCGCCCAGCGCTCCCTGCCGCCCGTCAGGGTGATCCGATCGGCGCCCGCGATCGGCCCGAGGTGGTCGTCCTCGACCACGAGCACGTGCGGCGCGGCGTCGAGGACCCTTCGCAGCTCCGCGGCGCGTCCCGGATCGAGCGCGGCTCCGGTCGGGTTCTGCCCGCGAGTGTTCACGGCTACGGCCGCGACTCCGGCGTCCAGTGCCTCCGCGAGCGCGTCGGGCCGCATCCCCGCCTCGTCGATCGCCACCGGGTAGAGCGCCAGCCCGAGCGCCCTGAGCAGGTCGAAGAGGCCGGGGAAGCCGGGGTCCTCGACGGCGACGAGATCGCCGGGCCGCAGCCGGGCCGCCATCGCCCGCTCGATGCCGTCGAGCGCGCCGCTGACTACGGCGAGGTTCGTCGCCTCGATCCCGGTCGCGGCGAACGCGGCGGCCGCCAGCTCGGTCAGATCGGCGATCGCGTAGTCGCCGCCGTAGAGCTGCACGTCGGGCTCCAGGCGCCGCAGAAACCGCGAGAGGTCGGGCAGCAGCGTTGGATCCGGGTTGCCGGTGGCGAGGTCGCGCACCCCCGCGGGTATGCGCCTGGGCAGGGCCGCCCCGGAGATCGGCGGCCGCCAGCTCACGTGGCTGCGGCTGCGCTCGCGAGAGATGATCAGTCCCCGGGCGCGCAGATCGGCCAGCGCCGCCGAGACCGTCGAGGGGCTGACCCCGAGCTCGTCCGCGAGGCCCCTGACCGTGGGCAACTCGGCCCCCGGCGGGAGCGCCCCCAGCTCGATGCCCCGCTCGACGCTGGCGGCGATGTCCGCCGCGCCCCTCCCCGTGATCCGATACTGTTCTGGCTCAGAGTTGATTTCTGTACTGTAACAGATCTCCAGAACCCGATCATCCAGCGACAGCGACGTCCGCGGCCAAGGCCGGGACGGAGGGAGGGAGGGAGGGATGCCCAGCAAGAGCAAGCGCCCACGGACGCGGATCACCCGCGCTCCCGACCGCGCCGCCTACGACCGCGCCACGATCGAGGCGATCCTCGACGCGGCTCCGATCTGCCACATCGGCGTGCTCGACGACGGGGGCTTCCCCGTCGTCATCCCGACGCTGCACGCGCGCATCGGCGATCAGCTCTACCTGCATGGATCGACCGCGAGCCGGACGATCAAGGCCGCCGGCCGCAGCGAGATCTGCGTAGCCGCGACGCTCGTCGACGGATACGTCCTGGCGCGCTCGGCCTTCCACCACTCGGTCAACTACCGCTCGGTCGTCCTCTTCGGCGAGCCGGAGACGGTGTCGGACGACCCCGGCAAGCTCGCCGCGCTCGAAGCGTTCACCGAGAAGCTCATCCCGGGACGCTGGGCCGACGCCCGGCCGCCGACCCGGCAGGAGCTCAAGGGCACCGCCGTCATCCGCCTGGCCATCGGCGAGGCCTCGGCGAAGGTCCGCACCGGCGGCCCGGGAGACGAGGAGGAGGACTACGAGCTGCCGATCTGGGCCGGCACGGTCCCACTGCGAACGGTCGCCGGCGAGCCGATCCCCGACGAGCGCCTGCAGCCGGGGGTGGAGCGACCCGCGTACGTCGACGAGCTGACCGCCGTCTACCGCTGAGCCGATTCGAGGACGACCGGCGAGGGCGCTCAACCGCTCCCCGCCAGGCTCCGAGCGGGGCCCTCGTGCCGGCGGCGAGGGGCTGCGGAGGCTCACCCGATCCCCCAACCAGGGGAAAATGGAGGTCCGGGTCTCAGCGGCCGTGGAACTTGTATGTAAGCTCAGTCCCATGGTTGAGAGTGGGTTCCAGGGAAGTTGTGGACGTATGGTGACGGGACGATGAGCACTGCGGCCAAGACGGCCTCCCTGCCCGACGCCGAGACCTGCCGCGAGCTGCTCCGGCAGATGGCGCTGATCCGCCGCTTCGAGGAGGAGGCG
>CAZXKG010000109.1:0-1228 GCA_964641695.1 uncultured Conexibacter sp. | reverse complement strand
ACCTCGGTGATGCGCGCCGACGACTACCTGATCGGCACCTACCGCACCCACGGCCATGCGATCGCCCGCGGCACCGATCCCAAGAACGTGATGGCGGAGCTGTTCGGTCGCGAGGACGGAACAGCCCGCGGGCGCGGCGGCTCGATGCACATCTTCGACGGCGAGCGTCGCTTCATGGGCGGCTACGGGATCGTCGGCGGGAACCTCCCGATCGCCGTCGGCCTCGGCCTCGCCTCCGACTACAAAGGGACCGACGAGGCGACCGTATGCATGTTCGGCGACGGCGCTTCCAACACCGGCAACTTCGGCGAGACGATGAACCTGGCGGCGCTCTGGAGCCTGCCGATCGTCTTCCTCGTCGAGAACAACCTCTACGGGATGGGCACCGCGATCGAACGGCACTCGGCCATCACCGACCTGTCTCGCAAGGCGGAGGGGCTGGGCGTGCCCGGCGAGCGGGTCGACGGCATGGACGTGATCGCGATCCGCGAGTGCGTCGCCGAAAGCCTGCGAATCGCTCGCGAGGAGCGCCGCCCCACGCTGATCGAAGCGTTCACCTACCGCTATCGCGGTCATTCCGCCGCCGACCCCGAGGTCTACCGGGAGAAGGAGGAGGTCGAGGAGTGGCAGCAGAAGGATCCGATCGAGACCTTCGCCGCCCGTCTCGTCGAGCAGGAGGTGATCGCCGAGGATCACCTCGAGCGGCTCAGGGAAGAGGTCGGCGAGCAGGTGATGGAGGCGGTCGAGTTCGCCGATGCCTCCCCGGAGCCCCCGCTCGACTCCCTCTACGACAACCTCTACGTCTTCAGCCAGGACGCCGACGCCGAAGGTGGCTGGTACGCGGTCGACGAGCGCACGCCCAAGGCCTTCCGCGGCGAGCTCGAACGCGAGGCGGCCAAGCAGGAGCAGGTCCGCGAGCTGCACGAAGCCGGCGCCTCCTACGGCGGCCAGCACCAGCGCGGCTCGGGCGGCCAGGCCGAAGGCCCCGTGGAGGAGGACCACGATCAGGAGGACGACGATCGGGGCGAGGGGTCCGAGGGCGAGCCGGAGGACGGTTCCTGATGGCTGAGATGCGAATGCGGGAAGCGCTCAACGCGGCCTTGCGCGAGGAGATGGCGCGCGACGAGTCGGTCTTCCTGCTCGGTGAGGACATCGGCGTCTTCGGCGGCGCGTTCAAGGTCACCGAGGGCCTGCTCGACGAGTTCGGCGAGCGCCGCGTGCGCGACAC
>CAZXKG010000108.1:0-9436 GCA_964641695.1 uncultured Conexibacter sp. | reverse complement strand
GGCAGGTTCCCCTCGGCACCACGAGGTCCAGGCCGCGGACGGCCTCGATCGCCCCGAACGACTTCCTCACCCCCTCGATCTCGATGGCGGCTTCTGCGGGGGTCGGGGGCGGCACGAACGCGCACGATCTCACAGTCGGCCACGCCGTTGCTCCTGGACGGCCCTCCCTGTGCCCGATCTCCGGGGACCGTGCGTCCGGGGGGTGGTTAGCGGCTCGGCTGCGGGGTACGTTCAACCCACAGACAACAGCAAGGAGGAGAGAAGTGGCTGAAGGGAACAACTCGGGGATCGCGGGGATCTCGCTTGGCGGGATCATCGTCATCGTCGGCATCGTGCTGATGTTCTTGTGGAGCTTCTGGCCGGGCCTGATCATCGCCCTGATCGGCCTGATCGCGTTCGGAGGGTTCGCCCGGGGAAGGTGGTACTGAGGGGTCGTTCGGAGGGTCGTCGCGACCCGGCCGTCCTCGAACGCGCACGCCCCGCGATGGGCGGGCGGTCCTCCCTGGACGCTCGCCTAGACTCGTCGCCGCCCCGTGTCCGCACGCCCGCTCACATCCCCCCGCGCGATCAAGCGCCGCGAACAGCTCCTGGAGGTGGCCCTGGAGCTGTTCGCCGAGCGCGACTACGACGACGTCTCGGTCGACGACGTCGCCGGGCGCGCCGGGGTCTCTCACGGCCTCGTCTTCCAGTACTTCGGCTCCAAGCGCGGCCTCTACATCGCCGCGATCGAGCCGCTGCTCGCCCACTTCCGCGAGCGGACGCGCGTTCCCGCGGGGGAGATGCCCCCCGGCGAGCGCCTCCGACACGCGGTCGGCGCCTACTTCGACGCCGTCACCGAGCACCCGCTCGCCTACCGCTCGCTGATGGGCGGAGGCGCGGGCTTCCAGGAGGTCTTCGACCGGGTCGAGCTGGCGCGCTGGGAGGGAGCGGAGTACCTCGCCGAGAACCTCGGCCTCGATTTCGAGCGGCCTGAGGTCAAGGTCGTCGTTCGCGGCTGGATCGGCTTTCTCGACGGCGCGATCAGGGCGTCCGTCGGCGCCGGTCCCGAGCAACGCGAGCGGGTGATCGACATCGTCACCTCGGTCCTGCCGCCGGCGCTGAAGGCGATCGGGGTCGGGCCCGCCGCCGACGCGTCGCCGGCTGAGCCGCGCCGCCCGCTAACTTGACGTCCGTGCCGGCGCTGTCCATCCTCGACGTCTCCCCGGTGGTTGCCGGCTCCAGCGAAGGCGACGCCCTGCGCGAGACGATCGAGCTCGCCAAGCACGCCGAGCGCCTCGGTTACTCGCGCTACTGGCTGGCCGAGCATCATGGCGGCGCGATGGTCGCCAGCTCCTCCCCGGAGCTGATGATCGGGGCGATCGCGGGCGCGACCGACTCGATCCGCGTCGGCTCCGGCGGCGTGATGCTTCCCAACCACAGCCCGTTGCGGGTGGCGGAGCAGTTCAAGGTGCTGGCCGCGTTGCACCCGGATCGCATCGACCTCGGCATCGGTCGCGCCCCCGGCACCGATCAGATGACCGCCTACGCGCTCCGCCGCAGCCGCGAGGCGATGGTCGCCGACGACCTCCCTCAGCAGCTCGACGAGCTGCTCGCCTTCGCCGGGTCCAGGCCCTGGCCGGAGACCCATCCCTTCAGCCACGTCAAGGCGGCGCCCTTCGAGGTTCCGCTGCCGCCGATCTACCTGCTCGGCTCCAGCGAGTACTCGGCCCAGCTCGCCGCCGAGCGCGGACTGCCGTTCGCCTTCGCCGCCCACATCAACCCGACGCTTGCCGTCGAGGCCCTGCGCCTCTACCGCGCCACCTTCCAGCCCTCCGAGGAGCTGGCGCAGCCGCTCTCGATCCTCGGCCACGCAGTCGTCTGCGCGGCCGAGGAGGATGAGGCCTGGCGGATCGCCGCGCCGGCGCGCGTCGCGTTCCGCCGCCTCCGCAGTGGGCAGGCGACCCCGTTGCCGACGCTGGCGGAGGCGCTGGCCGAGGAGGAAGGCCGCCCCCGGCGCCCACCCGCACCCACCGACCAGACGATCGTCGGCACCCCCGCTCAGGTGCGCGACCGGCTGGAGGAGCTTCGCTCGCTCGGCGGGGCCGACGAGCTGATCCTGATGACGAACACCCACGACTTCGCCGACCGCGTCCGCAGCTACGAGCTGCTCGCATCCGAGTACAGGCTCGGAGCCGATGCCGACCCGGCTTGACCCCGAGCTGACCGAGCTGTCCCTGGCGGCGCTGCGCGAGCGCACCAGCGCCAAGTGGAGTGAGTACCCGCCGGACGTCCTGCCCGCCTGGGTAGCCGAGATGGACTTCCCCCTCGCCGCCCCGATCGCGGCCGCCGTCACCGCCGCCGTTGCCCGCGGCGACACGGGCTACGCGAACCCGGACGCCTCCGGCCTCGCGGCCTCCCTCGCTGACTTCTGCGGGCGCCGCTTCGGCTGGGAGATCGATCCGGCCGGCGTCGCCGCCTGCCACGACGTCGTCGGCGGCCTCCGCGACGTGCTGCGCACGGCGTGCGATCCCGGCTCGGAGGTCGTCGTCTGCCCACCGGTCTACCACCCGTTCTTCGGTCTCGTGGTCGAGGCAGGATGCCGGGTGCGCGAGGTGCCGCTGCGCGAGGGCAGGAACCTCGATCTCGACGGGATCGAGCGGGCGTTCGCGGCGGGGGCGCGGGCGATCCTCCTCTGCAACCCGCAGAACCCGACCGGCGCCGTCTGCTCCAGGGCGGAGCTGGTCGCGCTCGCCGAGCTCGCGCAGGCATACGGAGCCTGGGTGCTCGCCGACGAGATCCACGCGCCGATGATCCTTCCCGGCGCCGAGCACGTTCCGTTCCTGACGGTCTCCGGCGCCGCCCGCGAGCGCGGTGTCGCCTTCGTCTCCGCCTCGAAGGCGTTCAACGTCGCCGGACTCGGCTGCGCGCAGATCGTCACGGCCTCGCCCGGCGCCCGGGACGTCGTCGAGGCACTCCCGTTCGGCGCCCGCCATTGCACCCAGCTGGGTCTGATCGCCGCGATCGCCGCCTACGAGCACGCGGACTCCTCGGCCTGGCTCGACGCCGTCCTCGAGGTCCTCGACCACAACCGGCGGCTGCTCGTCGATCTCCTCGCGCGTGAGCTTCCCGGGGCCGGCTACACGCCCCCCACGGCCGGGTACCTGTGCTGGATCGACCTCGCCGCGACGGGCCTCGGCGACGATCCCGCGCCGACCCTGCTCGAGCGTGGCAGAATCGCGCTCAGTCCCGGCGTCCAGTTCGGGAGCGGGGGCGAGGGCTACGTCCGGCTCAACGTCGGAACGTCGCCCGGCCTGGTCAGCGAGGCGGTCGAGCGAATCGTCGCCGGTTCGAGCAAGGAGGACAGTTGACGGAGAGCGCCACGGTGACGATCGGCCGCGAGATGATGAACCTCTGGGGGCCGCTCGCGGAGCGGCTCGGCGGCCAGCAGGTCTTCGACGCCCACACCCACATCGGGCAGAACGACCCCGACGGCTATACGCAGACGCTCGAGGAGCTGCTGACGTCCTTGGCTCCGATCGGGGCCAAGGCGATCACCTTCGCCATGCACGAGCCCGACGGCTACCCGCCAGCCAACGACGCCGTTCTCGCCGCGGTCGCCGAGGCGCCCGACCGGCTCGTCGCCTTCGTCCGGGTCGATCCCCGCGCCGACGCTGTCGCCGAGGCCACCCGCTGCCTCGATGCCGGCGCCCGCGGCATCAAGCTTCACCCGCGAGCCGAGCAGTTCGCGATGAACGAGCCCGCGGTCGAGGGCCTGTTCGCGCTCGCCCACGAACGTCGCGCTCCGATCCTGATCCACGCCGGCCGTGGCATTCCCGCGCTCGGCGAGAACTCGATCGAGCTCGCCAAGCGCTACCCGGACGCCTACGTGATCCTCGCCCACGCGGCCGTCTCCGACCTCTCCTGGATGTGGCGCGAGCTCCCCGCCGTGCCCAACGTCCTGATCGACACCTCGTGGTGGAGCCCCGGCGACATGATGGCCCTGTTCGCCCTCGTCCCCTCGGGGCAGATCGTCTGGGCGAGCGACGCCCCCTACGGGCCACCGTTGATCTCCGCGGTCAGCCACCTCCGCTTCGCGATCCAGGCCGGGGTGGAGGAGGAGGCGCTGCGCTCGATCGCCGGTGGGCAGGTCGAGCGCCTGCTCGCCGGCCAGGAGCTCGCGGTCTTCCCGCGGCCGGAGGGTGAGGCGAGTCCGGTCAGCTACGAGCTCGAGCGGATCGTCTACCACCTCGTCGCGGCCCTGGGGGCTGTGATCACCCGCTCGAATCCCGCCGAGGCCGTCTCGCTCGCCAAGGTGGCGTGCGACGTCGGCGCCCAGAGCCCGAACCGGGAGTTGATCCTGAAGGTCGAGGAGCTGCTCGATCTCGCCACCGAGATGGCCGCCGGCGAGGAGCTCGGCCAGCAGCGGATCCCGGCATCCGCGGTGCTTCTGATGGCCGCGATGACCCTGGCCCGCACCCCGGGCGCACCGGGGATCTAGCCGCCGCTGCGGCGAAGCTCCCGCTCGAGGATGGACGCCGATTCGAAACGTCTCGTCGGGAAGGGCCCGGGCCGTCACGGGGACGTGCGCGGGATGGCCATCGTCTTCCTGGCCGGCGCCGGCCTGTCCTGGGGCGCCGGGAACATGGGGCCGGTCGTCGCCGAGCTCAGCACCGAGATCGGGGTCTCGCTGGGAGCGATCGGCGTGCTCGCCGGCACCCTGTTCTTCGCCGCGATGGTCGTCGGGATCATGGCCGCGCCCCGGATCGCGGAGCGGTTCGGCCTCGTTCGCACGATGCTGGCCGCGAGCGTCGTCGGCGCGCTTGGATGCGTGATCTTCGCGCTGTCCTCCAGCTTCTTCCTGCTCGCGGTCGGCAGGGTGATCAGCGGCGCCGCCCTCGGGTTGGTCGGCGTGCTCGGGCCGGTGTTCGCCCGGGCGACGGGCGGGGTCAAGCGCGTCGGGCTGTTCGGCGCCGCCTTCCAGTTCGGGATCGCCGGCGGCCTCGGGGTCGGCAGCGCGCTCGTCGCCGCCGACGTCGACTGGCGGGTGAGCTTCGTCGTCTCCGCGGGAGTCGCCTTGTCGGCCGTCCCCTTCCTGGTCGGCGAGCACGTGGAGGTCGAGCTCCAGGAGGGCAAGCACGGGTTCCTCGAGGGAGCCGTCCGCGATCCCGCGGTCTGGCGCCTCGCCGCGCTCTTCATCGCCATGTTCGCCGTGCCGCTGACCCTCGGCGCCTGGTTCGTCCATCTCGAGGTCCTCGACGGCGTCGGCATCGGCCTCGCCGGGGCGCTCGCCTTCGTCCTCTTCGGCGTCTCCGCGGTGATGCGCGAGGTTGGCGGGCTGCTTGCCGGCCGCGGGGTGTCGACCCAGATCCTCGTCGGCGGAACCCCGCTGCTCGGGGTGCTCGGCCTCCTGATCGCCGCGTTCTTCGACTCCCCGGGCTCGGCCGTCGTCGCGGTGGTCCTGATGGCGAGCGGCTTCGCCCTGCCCTACTCGGCGATGATGATCGAGGCGCAGAAGCTGTTCCCGCCGGAGCCGGCGCAGCCGGTCGCGCTGCTGACGATGCTCGGCACCGCGATCGCGATCGGCACGATCCCGCTGCTCGGCGTCGCGATCAACGGTGGGGAGGGGAGCTGGGGCCTCGCCATCCTCGCCGTGGTGGTCGCGATCGCGGCGGCGCTCAACGTGAAGCCCGTCACCGCGGAGATCCGGGAGCGGGTCGGCCGCTCCTAGGGATTCGCCTCGGCCCCCGGGGCCGACGGGATCGTCGAGTCGGCTCCGGGGGCTGGGCGTTGTCGGCATCCGACTCGCATCCGATCGAGATGAGCCTCCGCCCGCGGCGTCCGCTCAGCCGGATGCCCCGGCAAGTTCGCCGGTCAGGCTACCACCAGGATCAACCGTCCCGCAGCTCTTTCCCTGCAATCAGCGCGCGGAGACGCCCCCGCCCTCCCGGGCGTCGCGGATCAGCTCGCGGACCACCGCGCCGTCTGGCGGAAGTCCTTCCAACTCAGCCGCGGCTTGCGCTCCCAGAGCAGCCACTGATCCAGGTAGCGACGGAGACGGTTCGCGCGCTTGCCCGCGAAGCCGCTCTCGACGACGGCCGCCCGGCGGAACTGCTTGCGCGTGATGTCGGCGTAGCGGTGCTCGGCACCGATGCGTCTGGCCAGGGCGAAGAACCGCTGATTGCCGATGATCCGGCGGAGGCCCTCGAGCATGGCCGCGGGCCTGGAGTAGACGACGAAGTCGTCGAACAGGTAGGCGGGATCGCGGTCGAGGATCGCGGGAGCGACGCGCCAGCGGGACGCCGGCGAGGCGTAGACGAAGCGCATGAACTGGCCGGGGGTCATCTGCGAGCTGTCTCGAGCCGCCGACCACTGCAACTCGGTCAGCGTCGCCCATCCCTCGTTGAACCAGACCACGTTCCACCAGCGCGGGGAGACGCTGTTGCCCATCCACTGGTGGGCGAGCTCATGGCTGAGCAGGGACCGCGGAACCTTCGGGCCGTCCTTCTCGCCGGGGAAATGCGGCTTGGTCTGGTTCTCGAGCGCGTAGCCGACGTCGGTGACCCAGCCCGCGACGACCCCGGTCGATCCGAACGGGTAGGGGCCGAGCCGCTTGGAGATGAAGTCGATGATCCCGGGCTGGGCACGGGCCGATCCCGCGACCGCCTCCTTCCTGGTCGCCGTCGCCGCGCTGTCGACCACGTTGAAGATCGGCAGCGTGGTCCCGTCGAGCGCGGTCCGCATCGAGCCTTGCTCGACGTCGAAGCGACCGACCGTCCCGGTGAACAGGTAAGTGGCGGTCGGGTTCGACTCCTGCCAGACCCAGGTCACGGTCCCATCCCAGTTGGCGGTGCGCGAGACGAGCTCGCCGACCCCGAGTCCGGTGTGGGTGGGCGGAACGGTCAGTCGCGTGACTGCCGTTGCCTTGTCGGAGGGGTGGTTGTTGGAGGGGAACCAGCTCTGCGCCCCCCAGGGCTCGTTGAGGGTGAACGAGCCGTCGCAACCCGCGGGCGAGCAGGCCCGGATCCAGCCTTCGGAGGACCCGTCGAGATCGACGATCGCCTTGGGCTTGCCCGAGTAGTCGACGACGACCGTGAACCGACTGCCGTCCTCGATCCCGTCCTGAGGCGTGATGTACAGCTTGTAGGGCTGGGAGGCGTCGGGGTTGTCGCCGAGCCGCGGGCGGGCACGCTTGCGGTCGAAGCTCGCCGGCACCCCGTCCACGCTGACCGAGGTGATCGTCAGATCGTCCTGGAAGTCGAGGCTGAAGCGGGACAGATCCTGGGTTGCCGTGGCGATCATCGTCGAGCCGGTCGGCGGCTCCAGCCGGTTCTCCTCCGGGTCGTAGCGCAGGTCGATGTCGTAGTGGAGCGCGTCGTAGCCGCCGTTGCCGATCTGCGGAAGGATCGGATCGCCGAGCGAGGGAGCCCCGGGCTCGAAGTCCCCGAGCGCCGGAGCAGCCGCCATCAGCAGCCCAACCGCCGCAACCCCGACAACCGCTCTGACCCTGAAGCCCACCAAGGGATGGTGGCAGAGAAGCCCCTCGGCAACACCCGGCTCCCGACGGCAGTTATCTCCCTGCCGACCCGACTCCACGGCGCCGCCCCTGCTTTCAGGTCACACCGGCCAACCGGGGGAACCGGACGCGAAGCGGAGGATCCCCCCGGCAGTCATCTCCCCGGCGGCTACCTACTTGATGAAGAGGATCTCCGAGTACTTCGGCAGCGGCCAGAGATCGTCGGCAACTACCTTCTCCAGCTTGTCGGCCACCGTGCGGACCTCCGCCATCTTCGCCAGCTGGTTGTCGCGAGCGTAGATCGCCAGCTCCATCCCCTCGAGCTCGTTCGGGTAGGCGTTCGCCCGCTCCAGGTCCCCGATCTTGACGACGAGCTCGTCGATCAGCGGCTTGACCTCGACCGCGAGCGCCTCGACCCCCGCATCCTGAACCTCACTCAGGTAGCGGATCGCGGCCGGTAGCAGCATCGTCTTGGCGATCGAGGTGGCGGTCTCCGCCTCGATGTTCGCCATCGTCGAGTACTGCTCGATCCAGACCTCGTAGCGGGACTCGAGCTCGCGCTTGGAGAGCACGTCGTACTTCTCGAAGGCCGCGACGGTGTCGGGGGCGATCACCTCGGGCAGCGCGTCCGGCGTGGTCGGCAGGTTCTTGAGGCCGCGCTCGGCAGCCTCCTTGTGCCAGTCCTCCGAGTAGCCGTCGCCGCCGAAGACGACGGACCGGTTGATCTCGTATGACTCCTTGACGACCTCGCCGACCGCCTCGCCGACGTCCTTGCCCTCGCCGAGCTTGGCCTCGAGCTTGTCGGACAGCTCGTCGACCGACTCGGCGACGATCGTGTTGAGGACCGTGTTCGTGAAGCCGATCGACATGCTCGAGCCGAGCGCGCGGAGCTCGAACTTGTTGCCGGTGAAGGCGAACGGGGAGGTTCGGTTGCGGTCGCCGCCGTGCATGGGCAGATGCGGCAGCACCGGGGTGCCGAGACCGAGGACCGCATCCTCGGTTTTGCCGTCGCCCTCGCCCGAGACGATCGACTCGAACGCCTTGTCGAGCTCGGCGCCGAGGAAGACGGAGATGATCGCGGGCGGCGCCTCGTTCGCTCCCAGGCGATGGTCCTGGCCGATGTTCGCGACCGAGGCGCGCATCAGGCCCTGATGCTTGTTGACCGCCTGGATCACGGCCGTGCAGAAGAAGAGGAAGCTGGCGTTCTCGGCGGGGGTGTCGCCCGGGTCCATCAGGTTGGTCCCGGTGTCGGTGCCCATCGACCAGTTGTTGTGCTTGCCGGAGCCGTTGACGCCGGCGAACGGCTTCTCGTGCAGCAGGCAGACGAGCCCGTAGCGACGAGCGACGTTCTGCAGGATCTGCATCGTCAGCTGCTGGTGGTCGGAGCCGAGGTTGGAGTTCTCGAACATCGGCGCCAGCTCGTACTGCGCCGGAGCGACCTCGTTGTGGCGGGTCTTGACGGGCACGCCGAGCTTGATCAGCTCCCGCTCGGTCTCCAGCATGCAGGCCAGCACCCGCTCCGGGATCGAGCCGAAGTAGTGGTCGTCGAGCTCGTGGCCCTTCGGCGGCTGCGCGCCGAACAGCGTGCGACCGGTGATCTGCAGGTCGGGGCGCTCGAAGTAGTACTGCTCGTCGATCAGGAAGTACTCCTGCTCGGGGCCGACCGTGGTGAAGACCCGCTGCGGGTCGTCGTCACCGAGCAGTCGCAGGGCGCGGACGGCGGAGCGCGAGAGCACGTCCATCGAGCGCAGCAGCGGGATCTTGGTGTCCAGCGCCTCGCCGGTCCACGAGGTGAACGCCGTCGGGATGCAGAGCAGCGCGCCGTTCGGGTTCTCCAGGATGAAGGCGGGGGAGGTCGGGTCCCAGGCCGTGTAGCCGCGGGCCTCGAAGGTCGCCCGGATGCCGCCGGACGGGAACGACGAGGCGTCGGGCTCGCCCTGGATC
>CAZXKG010000107.1:0-9486 GCA_964641695.1 uncultured Conexibacter sp. | reverse complement strand
CGCGTCGGTGGCGATCTTGCCGATCCGCTCGCGCATCTCCTCGTCGACGTGGGGAGCGGGGGCCTCCTCGATCAGCTTCTGGTGGCGTCGCTGGATCGAGCAGTCGCGCTCGCCCAGATGAATGACGTTGCCGTGTGCGTCGGCCAGGACCTGAACCTCGACGTGGCGGGGATCCTCCAGGTAGCGCTCCAGGTAGACGGTGGCGTCGCCGAAGAACTTCTCGCCCTCGCGGGCGGCGCCCTCGAAGGCGTCCTCGAGATCGTCGGCGGTCGGCGCGACGCGGAAGCCCTTGCCGCCACCACCTCCGGCGGCCTTGCAGGCGATCGGGTAGCCGATCTCCTCCGCCATCGCCTTCGCGTCCTCGACCGTGGCGGAAGCCTCGGTCGCGCCGGGGACGATCGGGACTCCGGCCTTCTGCATGATCTCGCGCGCCCGGGTCTTGGAGCCCATCGACTCGATAGCGGAGGCCGGCGGGCCGATCCAGGTAAGGCCGGCGTCGGCGATCGCTTCGGCGAAGGCGGCGTTCTCGGCGAGGAAGCCGTAGCCGGGGTGGATCGCCTCGGCGCCGGACTCCATGGCAACGGCGAGGATCTTCTCGATGTTCAGGTAGCTCTCGGCCGGAACGGCGGGGCCGAGCAGGTACGCCTCGTCGGCCTCGCGGACGTGTCGCGTGTCGCGATCGGCCTCCGAGTAGACGGCCACGGAGGCGATCCCCATCTCCTTCAGGCAGCGGATTACACGGACTGCGATCTCGCCTCGGTTGGCGATGAGGACCTTGTTGAACACGGCCGGGGAGGATAGATGACTCCGGGGGAATCCTCCGCTGCGCGTCCGGTTCCCCCGGTTCCTCGGCGACGCTGGAAGCAGGGGCGGAAGGGGGCTCGCGATTCGGGCTGGGTTCCTCCGCTGCGCGTCCGGTTCCCCCGGTTCCTCGGCGACGCTGGAAGCAGGGGCGGAGGCTACTCCGGCCAGTACCCCGTGGCGCGGTTGAACGCCGAGGCTCCTCCGCGGCGGACGGCGGCTTGGACGACGCGCATGACCGCGCCGCTGATCGCGGCGGACACCAGCACCTCGGTCCAGCTCGCGTCGCGGTCCTCGGGGTCGGCCGGCTCGTCGGTGGCGGCCCTGGCCCAGATCTTCTCGAGCGCCTTCTTGCTCAGCATCCCGGCCAGCAGGCCGACGACGATCGCGAATGGCTTGTAGGCGACTTTCATCTCACCCTCCTAGGCGGCCTCGACCGCGCTTGCCTCTCTCTCGTCGGTCCAGATGACCTGTTCCCTACCCGGGCCGACGCCGATCAAGCGAATCGGCACGCCGACGAAGTCGGAGATGAACCGCAGGTACTGGCGCGCGGCATCGGGCAGATCGTCCTCCGAGCGCGCCCCGCCGATGTCCTCGCTCCACCCCGGCAGCTCCTCGTACTCGGCCGCGACGCGATGCAGGACCGACTGGTGGTAGGGGAACTCCTCGAAGGTCGCGCCCTCGGGATGGCGATAGCGCACCGCGACTTGGAGCTTGTCGAGCCCTGACAGCACATCCAGCTTCGTGATCGCCAGACCGCTCATCCCGTTGAGTCGGGCGGCGTACTTGAGCCCGACCAGGTCGAGCCAACCGCAACGCCGGGGGCGGCCCGTCGTGGTCCCGAACTCACCGCCCTGGTTGCGAAGCTGGTCGCCGACCTCGTTCTCCAGCTCCGTCGGGAAGGGGCCCGAGCCGACCCTCGTCGAGTAGGCCTTGGTGATCCCCCAGACATCGTCGATGTCGCGCGGTCCGACACCCGCGCCGACGCAGGCCGATCCCGCGATCGGGTTGGACGACGTCACGAACGGGTAGGTCCCGTGGTCGAGATCGAGCAACGCCCCCTGCGCCCCCTCGAAGAGCACCGAGCGGCCGGCGTCGAGCGCCTCCCAGCAGAGCCTCGCCGTGTCGGCGATATGGGACTCGAGCCGGTGGCCGTAGGTCACGTACTCCTCGGTCATCGTGTGCAGATCGAGCGCCGGATCCTTCGCGTAGGGGCGCAGCAGCTGCCGCTTCGGCTCCATCGCGGCCATGATCTTCTTGCGCAGGATCTTCTCGTCGAGCAGATCCTGGACGCGGATCCCGAGCCGTGCCGACTTGTCCGCGTAACAGGGGCCGATCCCGCGCTTGGTGGTGCCGATCATGCTGCTGCCGAGCTTCGCCTCGCCGGCGGTGTCGAGGAGCACGTGGTAGGGCATGATCAGGTGGGCGTTCGCCGAGATCTTCAAGTTCGACGTCGAGACGTTCTGCCGTCGCAGGCCGTCGATCTCCTCGATCAGGACCCGCGGGTCGATCACCACCCCGTTGCCGATCGCGCACTTCGTCCCGGGGTGCAGGATGCCCGAGGGGATCAGGTGCAGCTTGAACGTCTCGCCGTCGCGGACGATCGTGTGCCCCGCGTTGTTGCCCCCTTGAAAGCGCACGACGACGTCCGCTCGCTCGGCGAGCAGGTCCGTGACCTTGCCTTTCCCCTCATCGCCCCACTGGGCGCCGACGATCACCAATCCGGGCATGGGATGGATTATGCGGAGTTCGCCGGCTTCGCGACCTCATCCGCCCTCAAGCGGCGCGCCCGGCTCCCCCATCGACGTCGGGCGTCGGCTCGAGCTTGTGGGTGAAGCGGTGGTCGTCGCCGAACAGCATCAGCGGATCGCCGCACATCTCGACGATCCGCGAGACGGTCCGGGCGCCGACCTGCTCCTCGAGCTCGCCGATGTCGAGGTTCGTCGTCACGACCACCGAGCGCTGCTCCTCGTAGCGACGGTCGATGATCGCGTAGAGCTGCTCGAGCACCCAGTCGGTCCGCTTCTCCGCGCCGAGGTCGTCGAGGTGGAGGAGGTCGACGGACGTGAGCCGATCGAAGAAGGCCAGGTAACCGTCCTCACCCACCTCGGCGTCGTAAGTCCGCCGGATCTCGGCGAGCAGCCTGGGTGCCGAGTAGACGGCAACGCTCCGGCCCAGATCGGTTGCCGTCTTCGAGATCAGCATCGCCAGCGAGGTCTTGCCGGTGCCGATGTCGCCCATCAGCCAGGTGCCGTCGCCCGCGTCGAGATGGTCGCCGAGCGACTCGCAGAAGCGGCGGATCTGCGCCACGGTCGCCGCCATCTGCGGATTGCGCGCCATGTCGGAGATCGGCGGGCGGTCGAAGGAGACGCCGCGGTAGCGCTTGGGGATCGAGCTGCGCATGCCGCGGGAGCGGGCCCGGTCGTTGCGCCGCTTGCGGCACTCACACGACTGCGCGTCGCCGTCGTCGTCGAGGATCCAGCCGGAGCCGTCGCAAACCCCGACCGAGCAGACGGGTCGACCGGACCGCGGCTCGCGACCGCTCATCCCGGTGCTCTCTCCAATCGGAGCCAGCCCACCTGCTCCACCGAGTGGATCGCGGACCGGCGGCAGGCTCTCGCGGATGCCTCCGAGGGGGCCGCGGCTCAACGGGCGCTCGCCACTCACTGCACATCACCCGCATCGTGTCGATCCCGGTCGCTCGCGGGATTGGCGAACTTCGGGTACTGATCGATGAACGCGAGCTCGACCGTTCCGATCGGCCCGTTGCGGTGCTTGGCGATGATCAGGTCCGCCTCCCCCTGCCGGTCGCTGTCTTCCTTGTTGTAGTACTCGTCGCGGTAGATGAACGAGACGATGTCGGCGTCCTGCTCGATCGAGTTGTGGACAACGATGTCGTCTGCGACGAAGTTGTGCGGCCCGTCGATGGTCAGATCGAAGACCTCCTCGTGACCGTCCGCTTCGATCGAGACGACTGGATCCCAGTAAACGTCGCTGGATGCGAGAGCCTGTAGTTCGTCGGATTGGACGATCTCGGCGACCTTCGCGGCGCGATCCCGGCCGATGTTGCTGCGGTAGAGGGTCGACCCCGCATAGGACATACCTAGCGATGCCTGCAGCGCCCGGGTGGAAACGCCGGCAACCGCCATCGCCGGCTTCACGAGGTCATGCCGAACGGTCTTGGGAAGGACGTCTCTGTTCGTGTTCGGCGTCCCCGCGCGGCCGATCGAGTCGAACAACATCTCTGCCCTCTCAGCGCGCCGCCCTGCGACGGCCCCGACTTCTTCGAGGAACCTGAGCGCATCCTCCGCTCCGGAGACGTCGACGTGCCATTGACCGCGCCCTGAGTTGGATACGTACCTAACCGTCGCCGTGATCCCAAGTCGCAGTAGCAGAGACTGCACATCCCCAGCCAAGCGCTCGCTGCTCGTCGCGTAGTAGATCCTGCGCTGGCCACTCGAAGTCGATAGCCACACACATCCGTCGGTCGCCCACAGGTGTCGTAGGAAATGGGCGATTGCCCGGCGAGGCTGCTCGAACACCTTGCGTGGCACACGCTTCTCGTGGCTGCGGAGCCCGAACGCTCCCAACTCACTGAGCCAGGTGGAGATGCATCCGTCGCCGATCAGATGGCCCAGCAGCGCCAGCTCGTCGTCACTCATGGTCTGCGATGACGCGCTCGAAGCGAGATCGCGGGGGACGGCTACGTGATTCCCCGGCTCGATCTCATCCAGGCGTCGCCACCCGTCGATCGTTCGGAACTTGTGGTTGCCGGTCGCGCGGATCGTCCTGCCCGATCTGGTCCGCATCCTGAAGACAGGCTTCGTGCCGGTGGAGAAGGCGTCGGTGGTCGGCCTCGGCGCGAGCTTCATCCCAGCCTCGTCCAGCGCGAGAACAGCTGGCCGCTCGGCTACCGGTAGTTCGACGATCTCCCGCATCGTCGCCCAGCCACCGGTCTCGGGAAGGAAGACCCGAGTATCGCCGGTCAAGCATCCGCTCTCTCTCAGGTCCGAGAGCTGCGGGATCTTCTCGGGGCGCTGCTCGGGGGCGCGGGAGAGCTGGGAGATGCCGATCACGGGAACCTCGAGCTCGCGGGCGAGGATCTTCAGGCCACGGCTCATCTGACCTACCTGCTCGACGCGCGCGGCGCGCGGGTCGTCGGAGCGCATCAGCTGGATGTAGTCGACGATGACGAGGCCGAGACCACCCATCGTCGAGTGCAGCCTCCTGCATTTGGCTCGCAGATCGAGCAGGCTGAGGTCGGAGGAGTCGTCGATCCAGAGCGGCGCGGCGGCGAGCGCGTTGCAGGCGCGCAGGACCTTGTTCCAGTCCTTCGTCACCTGACCCTTGCGCAACCGATCGGAGGGGATCCGCGCCTGCGAGGCGATGAAGCGGTGCGCGAGCTCCGTCTCCGACATCTCCAGCGAGAAGAACGCGACCGGGCGGTTGGCGTCGAGAGCGACGTTCTCGGCGATGTTGCAGACGAGGCTCGACTTGCCCATCGCCGGGCGGGCCGCGAGGACGATCAGGTTGCCGGGCTGAAAGCCGCCGGTGATCTCGTCGAGGCGCTTGAAGCCGGTCGGCGTGCCCGTGAGCTGGGCCTCGCCGCTGGCGAGCTTGTCCAGCCGCTCGAGCTCAGTCCCGAGGATGTCCTCGATCGAGGAGAAGTCCCCGGCCTGCTCGGCGCGGGCGACGTTGAACAGCAGCTGCTCGGCTCGTTCGACCAGATCCTGCGGCTCGCCCTCTCGCGAGTGGACGCTCTGCTGGATCTGCTGCCCGGCGGCGAGCAGGCGTCGCAGCATCGAGTTCTGCTTGACGATCTCGGCGTAGTTGCCGGCGTTGCCGGGAACCGGGGTGTTGGCGGCGAGCGAGGCGAGCCCCTCCGGACCCCCCGCCTCCTCGAGCTTCCCCTGACCCTTGAGGTGCTCGGTGACGGTGAGGGCGTCGACCGCCTGGGAGCGGTCGTAAAGCTCGTGGATGGCGGTGTAGATCGTCGCGTGACGCCCCCGGTAGAAGTCGTCGGCGGTCAGCCTGACCTCGACCACTACCGGCGGGATCGCCGCCTCGGAGACGAGCATCGCACCGAGCACCGACTCCTCGGCTTCGAGGCTGTGAGGCTGCAGCAGCGTGCCGGGCTGCTCGGCGGTCCCCATCCCGTTGTGCCCGTTGGCTTCCATCCGCATCGACTGAAGCACACCCCGCGGCGGCGCGATACCCAAGATGTGGCTATTTACGGGATCGGTGTGACGGAAGTGTCAAGAACCATGAACGAACTCCCTTGGCAAGGCCGGGAGCGTCCTGATCGGGCGACGCAGGAGGCGCAGCGGCCACGTAGGCCGGGAGCCGACGAGTCCGCGCAGGCAGGGGATCCTGACGAGGCCGGGAGGCGTCAGATCGTGCGACGAGAGCCCGAAGCAGGATGTCGACACCCCAACATCTGACGAGCCTGGGAGCGTTCTGATCGGGCGACGCAGGAGGCGCAGCGGCCAACTGGCCGTAAGCCGACGAGGAGCCCGAGCAGGGCGCTCCCAGGCCGTCAGCGTTGTTCGGCGATGATGGTTTTCAGTGACGCGATCGCTCCACCGGGAACCTCGACATCAACCATGTAGGTGCCGATCTCGCGGATCCCGTCGTCGAGGTGGATGCGCTTGCGGTCGATCTTGATCCCGCGCGCGTCCTGGATCGCCTGAGCGATCTCCTTGGCGGTTACGGAGCCGAACAGGCGGCCGTCCTCGCCGGCGCGATGGTTGATCGTGAGCACGGTCTTGGAGAGGAGCTCCGCGGTCTCGCTCGCCCGCTCCAGCGCCTCGCGGGCCGCCCGCTCGGCTGCCTCACGCTTGCGGCGGGCTTCCTCGAGCGCGCCCTTGGTCGCGGGCTGCGCGAGCTTGCGCGGGACGAGGTAGTTGCGCAGGTAGCCGGCGGAGACGTCGACGGCGTCGCCGGGGCCGCCCAAGCCCTCAACCTCTTCGAGCAGAATCGCCTCGGCCATACGTGATACCTCCGGGTCGGTCTAGCGGTCGCCGACGTAGGGCAGAAGCGCGACCTCGCGGGCTCGCTTGACGGCGAGCGCGAGCTGCTGCTGCTGACGGCGCGAGAGGCCGGTGACGCGACGGGAACGGATCTTGCCTCGATCGGAGATGAAGCGGCGGATCAGCGCCAGATCCTTGTAGTCGATCTTGTCGACCGGAAGCTTGGTGTACTTGCGAGGCCGATTGCGGTCCATCGCTCTACGCCCGCCCCGGCGCGGTGGTGCGGCGGTGGCCATCAGCGGAGCCCTTCGTTGGAGAAAGATTGGTTCATCAGCGACGGCGCATCATAGGGATCGGATGGATTCAACGCGCCCAGAACCCCCGCCGAACCAGGCCCAGCAGCTTCTGACGAGGCTGGGAGCGCGAGCTGGCGACTTCCCGGGGCCGTTAAAAGGGGATGTCGTCGTCGGCTCCGCCGCCGCTTCCCCCCGCGCCGACCGGATCGCCGAAGTCGGAGGTGTCAGCCGGGGCGTCGGAGCCGCCGCTGAAGCCCTGGGCGGGAGCCGCTGCCTGTGGCGGCGGGCCCCCCTGGCCACCGTCCTCACGGGAGCCGAGGAACTGCACGGTCTGGGCGACGATGTCGACCTTCGAGCGCTTGCCGCCGCCGTCCTTGGCCTCCCAGGAGCTCCAGCGAAGACGACCGTCGATGGCGACGGGTCGGCCCTTGCGCAGGTACGTGGCGCAGTTCTGGCCCTGAGCGCCGAAGACGGTGACATCGAAGTAGTTCGGCTCGTCGACCCAGTTCCCGCTCTGATCCTTGCGCCGCTGGTTGACCGCGACGCCGAGACGGCAGACCTCGGTCCCACTCGGCAGCGCCTGCATCTCCGGATCCCTGGTCAGATTGCCGGTGATGGTCACCCGGTTGATGTTCGCCACTTTCCCTCGCTCCTTCGGATTTCGCTTAAGACCCTTCGAGTGTAGGTAACCCCGGAGACGGCGATCGTGCCCCCCTCTGGGTGAAAACCCGCAAGATGGGCGATCAACGACCCGAGGAGGCCACCGACGAGCAGCCGTCCACGAGCGCTCGACTGCGCACGCAGCGAGCCGGCGCGGGAGCCGGGGTTCGCTCGGCCCGACTACTCGGCAGGTGCGGCGGGCTCGGCGGGCGCAGCGGCGGGCTCGGCGGGCGCAGCCGGCGCGGGAGCCACGGACGCCGGAGCCGCGGCGTCATCCCGGCGCGGGGCGTCATCCCGGCGGGGGCCATCGTCGCGACGCGGGCCACCACGACCCTCGCGGCGGGGACCGCCACGGCCCTCGCGGCGGGAGCCACGCTCGTCGTCGTCGCGGCGCATGATCTGCTCGGTGTCCGGGGGGACCGCCGTCGGCGCGTCCAGCTCCGACCTGAAGATCCGGAAGCGCAGGACGGCGTCGGTGATCTTCAGCGAGTGATCGAGGTCGTCGAGCAGATCCTTGTCGCCGTTGAACTTGTAGAAGCGGTAGTCCGAGGTCTCGCGGCGATCGATCTCGTAGGCCATCTTGCGGATGCCCCAGTTGGCCTCGTGGAGGATCTCCCCCTTGGCCTCGAGCCGTGCCTTCGCGTCGACGGCAGCCTGCTCGCGATCGGCATCGGATGCCCGCGTATCGAGCATCAGGATCATTTCGTAAATCTGGGTGGCCAAAACGGCGGGGGACTATAGCGATGCGAAGCCTGCGTCGCAGAAGGGCGGTACCCGGGGCGGCGCCGGATCCATCGGCTCCGCGATGGGGGGCACGCTCGCGGCCCGCGGGATTAGTCGGGGTGTGGACGGGCTGAGGATCAACTGGAAACACGCCGCCAGAGCGGCAGCCGGGTGCATCGCCGCGATCGCCGCCCTGGCCCTGCTTCCCTCGCTTCTGCGCTCGCCCGAGCCACCACCCCTGGCTCCCGACGTCGGCCTCGAGGGGCTCGCCTCAGCGCCCCGGGAGAGCGCCTCCCCGTCCCGTCGCAGACGGCCCGCGGGCAACGTCTCCCACGCCGCCGCGCCGCCGAGCAGGAAGCGAACGGGACGAAAGGGGCGAGCGGGCGAGCGCAGACGGGCCGGGAGCTCGACCACGGCCGGCGAGCGGGCGAGCCGGCAGCGGCGAAGCGACCGGGGGAAGCGGCGGCGCGGCGCAAGCCCATCCACGACCAGCCCGCCCGCGAGCCCACCGCCCTCGCCCACGCCGTCCGCGCCCGCGCCCGCGGCGACCCCGAGCCCGCCACCCGCCAAGCCCTCCCCCGCGGAGCCCGGCTCAGCGTCAACCCGCGGCCCTTCGGGACCGCCCCCCGGCGTGCGGGAGTTCGGACCGTGAGCGGCGGAGGAGGCGCGCAGGAGCACGCCGCGCTCAATCCGCCGAAGGCCCCTTCTCGCGGATGTCGGCAAGCTGATGGTCGATCCAGTTCCCGGGATCGTTGGAGTCGACGATCGCCCGCAGGCGGTCCGCCCGGCGGCGGCGCTCAGCCGGATCCATGGTCAGGGCGCGGTAGATCGCCGCCGCTTGCTCTTCGATGTCGAAGGGGTTGACGCTCAGCGCGCACTCACCCAGCTCCTCGTGTGCCCCGGTGTTCTCCGAGAGCATCAGGACGCCGTCCCGGGTGTTGACCGCCGGCGCCTCCTTCGCGACCAGGTTCATCCCGTCGAAGATCGAGTTGACCATCAGCAGGTCGAAGTGCTTGTAGCGGGCGACCGCCTCGTGG
>CAZXKG010000106.1:0-9536 GCA_964641695.1 uncultured Conexibacter sp. | reverse complement strand
CTGGATCACGCGACGGATCTCCTCGTCGCGGCCGATCACCGGGTCGAGCTTGCCCGCCTCGGCGTCGGCGGTCAGGTCCTGGCCGAACTTCTCCAGCGCCTCGAGCGTCGACTCGGGGTCGGGGGAGGTGATGCGCGAGGGGAAGACCTCGCCGGAGGCCTTGGCGATCGAGTCGCGGTCGGGGAGCAGGTCGCTCACGCCCGAGGCCTTCTCGGCCAGCGCGAGGAGGATGTGGTTGGTGGCGATGTACTCGTCGCCCAACGCCTGCATCTCCCGCTCGGCGCGCTGCAGGACGTTGACGAAGGACTGGCTGGGACGAGCCTCGGGGGGACCGTCGGTCGCACCGCCCGAGAGCGTCGGAAGCTGGTCGGCCCGCTCCTTGGCCTGGTTCTCGATCGAGCCGACGTCGGCGCCGACCTTGCGCAGGATCGGAGGCGCGAAGCCATCCTCCTGCTCGAGCACCGCCAGAAGCAGGTGAACGGGCGCCAGCTCCGTGTTCCGGCGCTGGCCCGCAAGCCGGCTGGCTTCGGCAACGGCATCACGCGCCATGGTGGTGAATCGATCTGACTGCATGTGTGGGTGGATTCTACTCCTTTATGGAATGCGGGTCAAGAAATCTGAGTGGAAAGGGCATAGATTCTAGGGAGGGGTTCCGAAAGCTCCAGAACGCTTGTTACATCGACTCCCTCCAGCGGGGCGGATGTAACAAGCGTTGTGCTCAGGTGCCCGACCGCCACCGGACGAGCAGACTCCGCACCTGCTCGTCGTCGACCTGGGCGAAGTTCTCGTACCAGGCGCCGACCGCGATGAAAGGGCGGGGCTCGGCGACGCAGACGATCTCGTCGACCTCGGGCTCCAGCTCCTGGCGGGTCTCGGTCGGGGCGACGGGGACTGCGACGGTCACCTTGCCGGCGCCGCGCTCGCGCAGCGCCTCGATCGCGGCTCGCATCGAGGCGCCGGTCGCGAGGCCGTCGTCGACCAGGATCGCCTCCCGGCCGCGTACTTCGGCCGCGGGCCTGCCGTCGCGATAGGCCCACTCGCGGCGCTCGACCTCCTCGGCTTCGCGTTCGAACAGCTCCATGACGAGTTCCGGGTCCAGCCGCGCCCGCTCCAGCACCGGCTCGTTGCGGACCCGCACTCCGCCACTCGCCACAGCGCCAAGCGCCAGCTCCGGCTGTCTCGGCACGCCGACCTTGCGGACCACGAACACGTCGAGCTCCAGCCCGAGGAGATCGGCGACCTCGCGGGCGACCGGCACGCCGCCCCGCGCGAGGCCGAGCACGAGCGCGTTCCCGCCGCGCCGGTCCGACAGTCGCTCGGCGACTGCACGTCCGGCCTCAACGCGATCCCGGAACCCGCGAGCGGGGAAGGAGCCCATGGGTCAAGGGTATGAGTCGGTGGGCCGGCTCGGGGATTTGGCCAGTCGCCCGCTCCCCCCGCTTGCTGACGGTTGTTACATCGTCCCCCTCCAGCGGGGTGGATGTAACAAGCGATGGATCGCGAGCACCGCGCATCGCGACTTGCCTGATCTGACCAGCCCGCCCCGTCACAATGGACCCGATGCCCCCTCGCTTCGGAAAAGGCAAGCGGCCCGACCTGCGCAACATGCGTGCGTTCGAGTCGCGCACGCAGGTCTGGCGCGCGGTCGGCCTCGAGGAGGAGATCGACCGGCAGAAGTCCAAGGACGCGCGCCGGGCCGGCATCGAGGCGATCGTCCTGATCATCCTCATCGTCGGCGTCCTGATCGTCTTCGACAACCGGCGGGAGTGGTTCCCCGAAGCAGCCAAGGCGATCCGCTACGGCAGCGCGGGGGCGGTCGCTCTGCTTGGCTGGATGCTCGCCCGCACGCTCGCACAGAGCCTGCAGCCCGCGCTCTTCAGGCGGCTCGAGCCGGGCACTGCGGGGACGGTCGGCTTCCTGATCCGCCTGACGACGATCGCGATCGTCGTGATCGCGGCGCTCCGCATCGCCGGCGTCAACCCCGAGGCTCTCGCCGTAGGTGGTGCGTTCACCGCGGTGATCCTCGGCCTCGCGGCCCAGCAGACCCTCGCCCATGTGTTCGCCGGGATGGTCCTGCAGACGATCAGGCCCTTCAAGGTCGGCGACCGGATCAAGCTCCGCGGCGGCTCGATGGCCGGTGAGGTCGACGGCATCGTCAGCTCGATGGGCCTCTTCTACACGACGCTCCTCAGCGGGGGAGAGCGGGCGATGATCCCCAACAACGTGGTCATGACCCTCACGGTCGTGCCGATCGCCGAGCCGGAACGGGTCGAGCTCCGCGCCACCTTCAACGCCGACGTCACGCCCCAGTCCCTGCAGCGGATGATCGAGAAGGCAGCGAGCGTCCCCCTCAACGGCCCACCCAACGTCCAGCTCGTGCAGCTCGACGGCGACACCGTGACGATGATGATCACGGCGGTCCCCCTCAACCCCGCCGACGGCCCGAAGCTCTCGAGCGACATCCTCGCCGCCGTCCGCGACAGCGACCTCGACGGCCGCCCCGACGCCTTCGACCTGCCGACGGACCCGTAGGCGACCCAGCGGCTCAGGCAGCCGCGACGCTGATGACCGGGACGAAGCGCCCTGATTCGAACAGGAGGTTCGGGGCTGCCGTCAAATTAGACGGGCATGAGCATCGAGCGGGTCTTTTACTGCGACGGCCCCGACTGCGAGCGCCATGTGCGCACGACCGGCACCCGGCCACCCGCCTTCGTGACGGTGACCGAGGATGCCGGTCGAGAGCTTCACTTCTGTACTTGGGACTGCGTTCTCCGCCATGCGGCCGACAAGCCGCCGACCGATTTCATTGCGGCTGACGCCGCCTAGGTGCGGTCGTAGATTGGTGCGCTGGCTGCACTGCCCTGAACCACGCCAATGGCGTGAAGGGCACTCTGCTTGGTCACGTAGACCTCGGAGATAAACATCTGCTCGTGGTTGCCGCCATAGATCCGGGCACGGAAGCCGCCCGAGGCGCGCTCGACTGTGAAGTACATCGCTTCGATGTCCTTTCGGTTGTTGGGGTCTCCCGCATCGGGGCGTTGCCGTCTAACTCAGCGCCGCTGTGCGGATTGGCGCAATGTTTGCGGGAGCGTCGGACGGAGCCGATACCGTCCCGCCTGTCTAACTCAATTGCTGGGCTGCGTCCTGCCGTCTGTTGGGTATCCGGCAGGACGCGGCCCGAAGCGTTAGTTGCGTCGCAACTCGGTCGCGCTGGGAGCGCACCCTCCGCACCCTCCTCGGTGTCGGTCGCTCCGCCAGCCAGCAGATCTTTGGCTAGGCGGGACTAGTCGGAGACGGAAGCTTGCGGTCGTCAAGTTCCGGTCCCATTTCGACAGCCGCCCTGCTCTGGATGTCCGGCGCGATCCTGCGCGCTGCGATGCGGCCCAGGATGCAGCGGTTCGTTCAGGGGGAGGGGCGCGCCTCGTGGGGCGCAATACTTCTGTTCGACCGATCAAGAAATCTGGGGGTTCTCAAATCGCTTCCAAAGACACAGAAAAGGAGATCCGCCTTCGGCTTGAAGGTGCGAACGCCACGAGGGGGATCACGTGGAGTGCGCTGGAGGGGTTCCTCGAGCACTTCTCCCGTGCCTTGGTAGCAACGCATCGGGACGTTCGAGGCGCTGAGTTGGTTCGCAGCGGGTCGCCGGACAAGCTTGACGCTGCGGCAACGGCATTGCGGATCGTCCGGCTGGAGCCAGGAAGCGCCGTTCTGGATGTGGAGCCGATTCCGGTGGCTGACGACGGGGGACTGGCCGAGGATGTCCCAACCCTCGCCGAGTCTGCGCTAGAGCGTCTCATGGGGGCGGTGGGAGGCGGTGAGACCCTCCCGCTGCCGATCGTCGAGTCGTTGGAAGCGGCGCGTAGCCAGTGTGGCGCAGACGGGCGCTTCACGGTTTCCGCAAAGGACGGAGAACATCAGACGGTCTTCGACAGATCCTCGATCCAGGCGCTTTGGCCGTCAGAGACAACAGGGCATGCCGAAGACGCCACGGTCGATTCGCTTGTGGGGCGTCTCATTCGGCTGAGCGAAACGCCTGAGCAGGTCTTGATCCGCGAGCAGGACGGGATTGAATGGATTTGCCATTTCGACCAGTCCGTGGCTGAGCAGCTTGGGCCTTTGTGGCGCCAGACGGTATTGGTCGAGGGAAGTGGTGATGTCGGCAGTGGCCACAAGCCTCGGTTCCAAATCGAACGGATTCGTCGGGCGGTCCCGAGTGAGGAGCAGACTGAGCTTTTCACGGTGAGTCAGGTGCCCACTGCAGATGTCGTGTCTCGCTATGGGATCGTCTCTGCCCAGGACCCCGACGACCTGAGTCCGGACGATTCGGTCGACGAGGAGTCAGAGGACCGGTTCCTCAACACCATTCTGGGGTAGGGCATGAACTCATCCCCTGAGGTTCTGGTTCTGGACACCGGTGTCGTGAGCATCCTCGGCACGCGCCGCCGGAAGCCCGAGAGGGTCAGTCATTGGCCACGAGAGTCCCTCTCGCGAATCGATGCCGCGATCAAGGTCATCAGCTTCGCCACGAGGGCTGAGATCGACGCTGGTCTGCTTGACCCACGTCTTGACTCGAGGTTCGTGGAGAGGGAGCGACGGAGAACCGCGACGCTGCCGGTGCTCCCCCTCGATCAGCCCACGATGGACGAGTGGGCGCGGTTCTCGGAACACCTTCGGCGGAAGGGCGTGACGATCGGTCACAACGACCTCTGGGTAGCGGCGACCGCGAGTTCCAGGGGCCTCACTGTCGTGACTTGCGACGGTGATCTGATGCGGCTTGCGGATGAGATCGATGTGGTCTATCTCCCGGTCAATGTCGACACCCCTCCGCCCCCTGGTCCGTGAGGCTGCGTCGGGCTCTGGCACAGGGTTCCAGGGTGTGGGCCAATTCACACCGCCGTGGGATTGCCGGACTGCCCGTGCTGCGCGATTCTGCGGCCATGAACTTCACCGCATCGACAGCTCCACGTCCCAGTCAACTGATCGTCCGCATCCTGGCCGCTGCCTGCCTCGCGCTCGGCGCGCTCGTGCTCCTGACCGCACCGGCGAGCGCCAAGCCGAAGCTTGCTGGCAAGTTCGACGTCTCCGGCGTTGGGACGAACAACGAGATCACCAAGGGGCCGGACGGGAACATCTGGGTGACGTTGGATCAGACCAACGATGTTGCGCGGATCAGGCCGAACGGGAACGTGAAGGAGTTCGACGCGGCGAACATCTCGAGCCCGATCGGGATCGCCAGCGGGCCGGGGAAGACGCTCTGGGTGACCCAGGCCGGTGGGGTCGCGGTGTTCGACCCGGCGGACCCGGAGGCGGCGGTGAAGTTCACGATCAACGACATCGCCGATCCTCGGCCGATCGTCCGGGGTCCCGACGGCGCCATGTGGACGGTCAGCAACGACAAGGTGATCCGGATCCCGGTCGCGGACCCGGAGAGCGCGGAGTCGTTCCCTCTGCTGGTGGCCGGCCGTGACATCGATCGCGGCAAGGACGGCAGGCTCTGGGTGGCCGACTTCGGCGGCCAGGTCGTCCGCGTGAACGTCAACGGGACCGGCAAGGCGTTCAACACGGGCAACGGCTCGGGCTTGCAGGCGATCGCCGCCGGGCCGAAGGGACAGGCGGGCTACGCCGATCCGACCTCGAACCCGCAGATCGCCGGTCGCATCGTCGGCGGCAAGGTCAGGAAGACCAAGGCCCCGGGCGATCCGTTCGGCGTCGCCTTCGCCATCAAGTCGTACTGGATGCCGCGCTTCGCGAAGAACGACCTGCTCCGCCTCCGGCTCAACGGCAAGGCTTCGGCTCCGGTCAAGCTCGGCCAGGGCGCCGGGCCGCGCCGGGTGACCACCGGCCCGAACAAGACCCTCTGGGTGACCCTCGACGGTGCCGATCAGATCGCCCGCGTCAAGGGCGTGCGCCGGTAGCTACCCAAGCGGCGTCCCGTCGGCTTGCGGAAACGTTCCCCTCATCATCCGGGCAAGCGTGAGGGGAACGAAACCCGTCACAGGCGGGGATTTCGTTCCCCTCAGCCGATCGGCCGGCGCGAGAGGAACGTTTCTTCCGGCGATTGACGCTCTGGGCCGCGCGGGTTCTGCCCTAAAGCCCGAAGTCAGCGGGGGTGGGCCGCCGAAGCCTTCTCGCAATTAAGCCCGTGGGGCCCGCCGCAGCCTTCTCGCCATCAGTCCACCCATCGCCGCCGCCGATGCGGCCAGCGGGGCGTTGATCAGTGCGGTCCGGTCGATTCCCTCACGACCGGCGAGGGCGGCGCTGAAGGCGAGTGCGTCGCCGGCATCGACGGCGGCGCCCAGCAGGACCGATCGGCGCAGCTCGCCCGGGTCGTCGCGGGAGATCCAGCCGTGGATTCCCATCGCGATGTCGCGGCCGCCGGCCAAACGGGCGAGGGTCAGGCTCGATCCGTCGGGCTCCGGGAACCCGAGAGCTCGAAGAGCGGGCCTCGTGAACGCGACGATCCCGACACCGAGGCCGATCCTGCCGAGTGCCAGGAAGCCGGCGCCGGCTCGGGCCAGCGGGTCGACCGGGGCCGAGTGGGTCGCCTGGGTCAAGGGCATCCGCCGATGGTCGTCACACCCGGTGGCGGAAATCAACCCTCGGAGGGTGAGTTCCTGCCTCCGGGCTCGACCTGGGACGGGCTTCTCAGTCCTCACGCCGCTCGACTGAGATCCGGACCGGGCGGACCTTCGTGGTGCGGCTCGCCGAGATCCTCGACTCGTAAGCGCCGTAGGGGACGATCTCGCTGCCGAGGGCCTTGCGGGCGGCCTCGACCTGCTGGGACATCCGGCGCTCCATCTCGGCCGTGCGCTCGCGCATCCGACGCAGCTCCGAGCGCATCTCGGCGATCGTGTCCTCGAGCTCGAGCACGGTCTCGACCCCCGCGAGGTTGAGGCCCTGCTCGCCGGTCATCTCCTGGATCCGGCGCAGCCGCGCTACGTCCTCTTGCGAGTAGAGCCTCGTGTTCTTCGGGGATCTCTTCGGCTGGATCAACCCGCGCGCCTCGTACATCCGCAGGGTCTGGGGATGCATCTCGGCGAGCTCGGCCGCGACCGAGATCATGAAGACGCCTCGATCCTCGTCGATCGCCTCACCGTCTCTCTCGCGGCTTCCGCCGCCTTCGCGCGCATGCCTCATGCCGCACCAACCTTGCCCGCTTCGTCGGACTGATCCGCCTCGGTCGCCCCGCTGCTGGCACGGGCGTCGCGCAGCAATCGCTCGCGCCGTTCCGCACCATCGGTCGCCTCCGACAGCCGCTCCAGCGCCTCGCGCTGCTCGTCGTTCAGCTCGGTTGGGACCTGGACGTCGAGCTTGTAGTGGATGTCGCCGCGATCGCGGGTCCCGGTCACCTTTCCGGGTCTGGGCGGTCCCTCGCCCCGCAGGCGCTGGACCGTGCCGTGCCTCGTGCCCGGCGCGACCCGGATCCGCTTGCTGCCACGCAGCGTCGGAACCTCGATGTTCGCGCCCCCGACCGCTTCGGCGAGCGTCACGGGGACGTCGACCTCGAGATTGCCGTCGGGACGGCGCTTGAAGACCGGCGAGGGAAGCACGCGTGTGGTCACGAACAGGTCCCCGGACGGTCCGCCCAGCGGCCCGTCCTCGCCCTTGCCGGCCAGCCGGATCCGCGTCCCGTCCTTGACCCCCGCGGGCACGTTCACCCGGTAGCGCTTGCGCTGCATCGTCACGCCGCTGCCGCCACAGTCCCCGCACGGCGTCTCGACGATCTCCCCACGCCCCCCGCACTGCGGGCAGGGCTGGGAGATCGAGAAGAAGCCCTGACTCTGCGCGTCGACGCCGCGACCCTCGCAGCGCGGGCAGACGATCGGCTGAGTTCCCGGCGCCGCCCCGTTGCCGCCGCAGGTCGTGCAGCGCGACTGCTTCGGCACCGTGATCGGGATCTGCGCCCCGTCCATCGCCTGGCGGAAGCTGAGCTGGATCTCGGTCTCCAGATCTCGTCCACGCGCCGCCTCCCCACCGCCGCGTCCACCACGGTTGAAGATGCCCGAGAAGATGTCGCCGAGGTCGCTGACCCCGAAGCCGCCGGGGCCACCTTGCCCGCCGCCTCGCGGGAACCCGCCGGCCCCGAACGGGCTGAAACCGCCGGCGTCGTACTGCTTGCGCTTCTCCGGGTCCTTCAGCGTCTCGTACGCCTCGCCGATCTCCTTGAACCGCTCCTCGGCCTTCGCGTCGTCGGGGTTGCGGTCGGGGTGGTACTCGCGGGCGAGCTTGCGGTAGGCGCGCTTGATCTCCTCGTCGGAGGCCTTCTTGTCGACGCCGAGCGTCGCGTAGTAGTCCTGCGCCATCCCGTGCTCCTATCCGGCGACGACCACGCGGGCGGGGCGGATCACCTCGTCGTCCACCCGGTAGCCGCGCTCCAGCGTCTCGATCACCGAGCCGCTCGCGGCGCCCTCGGCCTGGCCGGTCGAGATCGCCTCGTGCATGGACGGGTCGAACTGCTCGCCCAGGGGGTCGAACGAGACGACGCCCGAGCGCTCCAGCGCAGCGCGCATCTCGCGCAGCACCAGGGCGACGCCCTCCGCCAGCGCGTCGCGGGCCGACACCTCGCGGCTCGGCGGCTCGCCCTCGGGCTCGGTCTGGCCCGCCGGGTCGATCCCGGCGGCGACCAGCGCGCGCTCGAGGTTGTCGAGGGCCGGCAGCAGGCCGCGGGCCAGGTTCGCCCGGCCCCGCCGCTCCGCCGCCGCCGTCTCCCCCGCGACCCGCCGCTTGTAGTTCTCGAAGTCGGCGCGGGCACGACGAGCGAGCTCGAGGTACTCGTCCCGCTCGCGCGTCGCGGTCGTCAGCTCGTCGAGATCGCTCTCGACCTGCTCGCTGCCGTCGTCCGCATCCGCTTCGCCCGCGGCGGGCGCTTCCTCGACGACCTCGGCATCGACGACGGCGCCCTCGTCCCCCTGGTCCTGGGCACCGTCGTCGACCACCTCGGCGTCGACGATCGCCTCGTCCTTGTCGTGCTCGCTCATCGCGTTGTCCTTCGCGCCGATGCCGGGGCCCGCTTAGGAGTCCTCGTCGACGACTTCGGCGTCGACGATCTCTTCCTCGGGGGCCCCACCGTTGGCTCCATCGCCCGCCGCGCCGGCGGCTCCACCCGCCGCCCCGCCGCCCTGCGCCTGCTGAGCCTGCGCCGCCGCGTAGATCTGCTCGGAGACCTCGTGGAACGCCGTCTCCAGCGCCGCGGTCTTGGCCTTGATGTCGTCCACATCAGTGGACTCGACCACGCCGCGGAGATCATCGAGCGCGCTCTTCACCTTGGACTTGCCGCCCTCGTCGAGCTGATCGCCGAGCTCCTCGAGCTGCTTGTCGCCCTGGTAGACCGCCTGCTCGGCCACATTGCGCGCCTCGGCGAGCTCCTTGGCCTTGCGGTCTTCGTCGGCGTGCGACTCGGCGTCGTCGACCATGCTCTTGACCTCGTCGTCGGAGAGTCCCGAGCCGCCCTTGATCTCGATCGTCTGCTCCTTGCCGGTGCCGAGGTCCTTGGCCGAGACGTTGAGGATGCGGTTCGCGTCGATGTCGAAGGTGAC
>CAZXKG010000105.1:0-9616 GCA_964641695.1 uncultured Conexibacter sp. | reverse complement strand
GGTGGGCAGCAGCTCACGAGGTAGACCTGTAGGCGGGTGAGCTGGTCGGCGATCGCGTTTTCGCGCCCACTCACCGGCTTCTTCTCTCAGCTCTCCAGTTGCGCCACCTCCCGCTCTGACGCCGGGGCTGACCGCCGCGCCGTCTCGCGCGATCTCCAGGAGCGCCAGGATGGGGGCGGACTTCCGCTCGACGAGGAGCTGGGCCACGGCTCAAGCGCCGCGTGGAGATATCGATCTCGACCCCCCGAGAAGATCGGCTTGGCCAGCCACATCGCCTCCGACAACTTCTGTACCAAGTTGTCGGGGTGCCCAGAACGAGGTGTTCATGAGCGGTGACTCTCCGTGGCTCCGAGGCGGTCGGATCTCGCGACCTCTCGCCTCCACCGGGCTCGAAGAACCTCGACAACGGCTGAAACGGCTGACGAAGCTCTCCTGTCCCTGTGAGCCGGCGGCACTATAGACGGCAGCGTTCATGACGTGCAACCCCCAACCGCTGAGGTGGGGAGAGGATCGGTCATCGCCGATGCCGCTTTCGAGTAATCGCGTGTACATCAGTTCTCGCGTAATAGGCGTGAATCGCCGAGGCCGCTCGACCTGCTCTGCAACGTCCGACGGCGTCCGCCAAGTTGGCCTATGCCGTGTGGATCAGTCGTGTACGGGGCGTTTCACCGCGGTTGGGACTGATGTTGCCTCGCACGGTGTCGGAAACCGTGCGGGAGGAGTAGGAAACCGGTAATCCTCATTGTCCAAGCCGTTTCTGAGTGGTGCGTGAACTTGGTACAGAAGTTATGCACTTAAACGGCACCGCCAACTCACACATCTTCACGGCCCCAAGGGCCCGCGAAGTCACGGCTGCCGCCTATACGGCGCTCCCCGAGAGCACCCATACAACGCCAACTCGCGTGGATCGGTCCGACGGGCCCCACGCCCCATCCAACGAAGGAGAGACGAACTGATGATGGACCGTTTCCACAAGCGCTTCGGCATCCTCGGCATCATCGCCGCGGCTGCCCTGGTCTTCGCGATGGCAGGACCGGCATCCGCCGACGCCAACGCCAAGAAGACCGCCAAGCAGGTCAAGAAGCTCAACAAGCAGGTCAAGAAGCTCAACAAGGCCGTCAAGCAGTCGACCAAGCTCGCCAACGACGCAATCGCGCTCGCCGAGCAGGCGATCGAGCAGGGTGGTCAGCAGGGTCCGGCGGGGCCTCAGGGCCCGGCAGGACCTCCGGGCGAGCCGGGAGCGCCCGGCGCTGACGGTCAGGACGGCGCCCCCGGCGCTGATGGTGAGGACGGCGCACCCGGTGCCGACGGCGAGGATGGGGCGCCTGGCGCTCCCGGTTCGCAGGGACCTCCGGGACCGGCGGGTAGTCCCTGGACCGTCGATGGAACGTTGCCTCCGGGCAAGACCTTGACCGGCGTGTACTCGGGCATCAGCACCGTGCCCGATGAGGACGGAAACCCGTTCCCTTATGCGGGTGGTGTTGTCGTAACGCCCGTCTCCTTCCCGATCCCGCTGGAAACGGGGCTTGGGGAGGAAAACATCGTGATCGTGCCCCACGAGGGCTCCGACCCCAACTGCGATGACGGCGGGGCTCCCGCTCCTGGGCCCAACAACCCTGAGGCTGATCCGGGCTACCTCTGCCTGTTTGCTGGGGCCCAGGGCACCCTCATATTCGTCACGCAGCCGGGCGGCCCACAAGGAACGGGAACTTCAGGTGCATCCCTGCTGGGTATCGGGGGTTCAAACGGCCAGATGGTCGGTTCCTTCGCGGTGACGGCGCCGACGGAGGAGTAGCGCTGTGCGCTGGCTTAGAAATCAATCCATCGAAGCCAGCGAAGCTTCCGGCTCGGGCACGACGTGCCCGAGCCGGAGCGGGGGGCTCCTAGCCTTGCTGGTCCTTCTCGCGTTGTGGCTCGCCCCGGGAGCCGCTGCCGCCGAAGGACCGGAACGTACCCAGCTGCCCGACCCGACCAACGGGCAGATCACCGAAGATGCATGCGGAACCGCGGTCGACCCTGCCGGGAACCTGTACGTCGCCCGCGACACCACCGGTACCGTGGACGTCTTCAGGCCGAACGGCGACCACCTCGCCACGATCAACGATCCCGGCGGACCTTGCGGCCTCGCGATCAACTCCGCCGGCGACCTCTACGTCCTGCGCACCGACGGCAACGTCGTCAAGTACGAGCCCGGTTCCTTCCCCCTGGGGGGCTCGCCGAGCTGGGGCGCCGCCGAAGTGGTCGACTCGAGCGGCGATGCGCGCGGGATCTCCGTCGACCGAGCCGACGATCGCCTCTACGTCGCCCGAGGCAGCCACGTTCAGGTCTACGAGACGGACGGAAGCACGGGGATCAACGAAAGACAGGCACTGCTACTGATCAACGCTGGGGATCAGGCGGAAGAAACGTATCCAAAGACAGGAACGTACCGGCTGAGCCTGCCTGGAGAGGGAGGGCCTGGGAGAAATGAGACCCAGGTCGTCACTGGGATTCCATCCAACAACTACACGCTTACGTACGACGGGCACACCACCAGCCCGATCGCTCCGGATGCGACGAGCGACGACGTGGAGGGCGCGCTCGTCGCCCTTCCGCCGATTGGAGCAGGAGATGTGGAGGTGGTAGGGCGCTCGCTTTCCTTCGGGGGCCACACGGGTTGGTGGGTGGAGTTCACTGGTTCCCTCGCTGAGACCGATGTCTCTCTGATCAGCGGCAGCTCGAGCGTCGTCGCGGAGGCCCGCAGTGACTTATCAGCCTCCGTACCGGTGGATGGGACGCTCAACGATCTGAAGCAAGCAGTGGAGTCACTGGATGGGGTTGGCGCAGGAAACGTATCTGTCAGCGGCACTGCCACGACCCGCGCATTCATCGAGTTCATCGGCTCCCTCGCGAAGGAGGACGTTCCGAACCTGAAGGCGGATAGGACAGGCATCCCTGGAACGCGTGGCACAATCAGCGTAACCACCGAGGTGGCCGCGTTCGACGGGCAGCTCGGCGCCGGGTCGGGAGATGTGTCCGGGGTCGCGGCGTACAGCTCCGGCGGATTCCAACGAACCCGCTATGTCTTCGTCGCCGATCCCGGCAACGACGAGATCGATGTCTACTCGGCGACGGGCACCGGCTCAGCCCACAAGCTCGAGCAGATGCTGCCGCTCGACTCCATCACCGGCGCCACGAGTCCCGACGGTACGTTGGGGCTTGGCGCCCACGCCGCCATCGCGGTCGATCCCGGCACCGGCCACGTCTTCTCATACGACGAATCGAACGACCTCGTTAACGAGTTCGAAGCCACCGGTCCCTTTCTGACCCAGGTCAGCCCGGCCGCGGCCGCCTCAGCTCGCAGGGGCCTCGGCGTCGATGCTTCCGGCGCCGACAGCAACGGGCGACTCTACGTCGCGGCCGGGAACGTAGGAGCGTTCGCGCCCCCTCCACGCGCGAGTCGCGCTCTGATTCCAGAGCTGGGCAAGAAAATCAACAACGTGGGGGGTGTGGCAGTGGACCGCTTCGGCTACTACTACGTCGCAGCGGAGTCCTCGATTCGGATCTTCGATCCGGCCGGAACGCTCGTCAACACGATCACCGACCCGGGTCAGCCGCGCGCTCTTGCAGTCGACTCGACCGGGGTGATCTACGCCAGGCGCCGGCCGGCGAACCGTGAGGAGGTCGCCCGCTACACGCCCGACAGCTTCCCGGTGACCCCGACTACGAGCTACGCCATCACTACCCTGATTGAGGGCGGCGTCACGCCCGGGTGGGCGTTCTTCAACGTCCGCGATGTCGCAGTCAACCCGGTCGATGATCACCTCTTCGTGGCAGGAGGAGCGAGTGGTCTGAGCGAGTTCGACGATGCGGCAAGTGGCAACGGGCTCCTCGATGACCAGGTCATCGATCCCACGATCCACCTGGGTGGCAACCCGTTCTCCATCGATATTTCATCAAGTGGCCGGATCTTCGCGAACCTCGGCGTCAGCTCCGTAGCGGTACTCAGCCCGGATGGCGACCACCACTTGCGAACGATCGGGTTCGGCGCTCATGCTGGGAGTGCTGGTCTCGCGGTCGATGCAAGCAGCGAGCACGTCTTACCTGGAATGGCATCCGGGGGCTTCGTAGAGGAGCGTGAAGCGTCCGGTTCATTTGTCACTCGGCTTGGTCCATTCAATCCGTCGCCCGTGGGATCGGAGGTAGCGGTCGACAACTCGGGTGGGCCGAACGATGGCAACGTGTATGTCGCGTATCTGAACGACCTCTACGTCTTCGGTCCCCTCACGTACGGCGAAGGCCCCGCGGTCGAGGCGAGGCAGCCGACGAACATCGGCGACGGCGAAGCGACCCTCAACGGCACCGTCGACCCCAACGGGTCCGAGTTGACCGACTGTCGCTTCGACTACGTCACCGACACCCAGTACGAGGATGACGGCGAGAGCTTCGCCTCCGCCGAGGCCGAGCCCTGCGCCGAGACGCTCGAGGAGATCGGCGACGGATCGGATCCCGTCGACGTTCACGCCGATATCAGCGGCATCGATCCCTCCGAGCGCTACCGCTTCCGGATCGTCGCCGAGAACCAGTTCGACATCGCCCGCGACGACGGCCTCTTCGGACCGCCGCTCCACGCCGAGCGCAGCCCCAAGGACATCCACTACACGGAGGCGATCCTCCGTGCCAGGCTCGATCCCTCGGGCCTACCGACCAGCTATCACTTCGAGTACGGGACCGCGGGGCCGTGCAGCTTGAACCCGTGCGAGTCGACGCCGGAGAGGAACCTCGCTCCCGATGCCGGCCAAAGCGACGTCGAGGCTCCGATCTTCGGCCTCGAGGAGGGCAGCCACTACCACTTCCGGCTCGTTGCCTCCAACGACGTCGCCGAGATCGAAGGTGCCGACCAGCGGTTCGCGACGTACTCGCGGCCGAGCTCCGAGGGCTGCTCCAATGCGCAGCTCCGGATCGGGCGCTCCTCGAAGTTGCCGGACTGCCGGGCATATGAGCTGGTGACGCCTGGGGACACCGGAGGAGCCGCGCCTGCCGCTTCCGGCGGTTTGCTGTTCAGGACCTGGCCGACTTCGCCGAGCGGCCCTGCCGCCGGCGGCCGCCTCAACTTCGCGGTCCCGGGAGCGATCCCCGGGCTCGATGGAACCGGCGTTGTCGACACGTATCGCGCTGTGCGAAGCGCTGTGGGCTGGCGTGCGGAGCTCCTCAGCGGAACGTATCCCCAGGCCGGCGGTGACAACGTCACCTATGGCGTCGCGCCGGATCAGGAGACGACCGCTTTCGGTGTGCAGAGCACCAAGGGTACGTTGCCGGTCGGACTCTATCTGCGAACCCCGAACGGGATCGAAACGGCCGCTCGGGGCGCGAGCGGCGTCGACCTGGGCGCCTTCGTACACCACCTGGGATCGAACGGGGCGCACGTCATCTTCAGCTCCGCGGCGCGACTTGAGGACGACGCGCCGCCCGCCGGCACCCGCGCGATCTACGACCGCTCGATCGACGGGCCGACGAGCGTCTTGTCGCTGCTTCCGGATGGCTCGGCGCCGACCGGGTCTGCCGCCTTCATCGGTGCCAACTCAGATGGCGACGCCGTCGCCTTCACAAGCGGCGGAACGCTCTATCTGCGGGGAGAAGGCGGTACGAGCGAGGTCGTCGAGTGGCCTGGGGGGAACGGCGTGCCACCATTCGCCGGCATCTCCGACAGCGGGCGCTACCTCTTCTACGCCGAGGTTGAGGACGCTGACGTGAACCCCTCCTCCCTCTACCGTTTCGACGCCTCACAGGAGGCTGCTGAGCAGATCGCAACCAACGCGCGGTTCGTCAACGTCTCCGCCAACGGCTCGACGGTCTACTTCACGTCGACCGACCAACTCGACCCGCCGGCGGGGACCGCGGGACAGCACAACCTGTACCGGTGGGACGGACACGCCCCGACGTTCGTCGCCGAGTTGGATTCCGCCGACTTCGGCGAGAGAGGTCTGAGCAGCTGGACTCGGGCGGCATCACAACGGGGGCCCGGCGTGAATCCCTCCCGCACCACGCCCGACGGCTCCACCCTTGTCTTCGAGAGTAGGGCTCAGCTCGATCAAGTCGACGGCGACGCAGCATCCGACATCTACCGCTACAGCGTTGCTGGGGACAAACTCGTGTGCATCTCATGCGGATCCGGGGACGGCGGGACAGACGCGAAGCTGCAGCGACTGAGTCCCGCGGGGCCTACAGGTGAATTCACCATCATTCCCAATGTCGCCGATGACGGCGAGACGGTCGTCTTCGAAGCCGACGACCAGCTTTCCCTCGAAGACCAGAATCAGGCCACCGACGTCTACCGCTGGCAGGCCGAGGGCAAGGGCGACTGCGCTCGCGAGGATGGCTGTCTGGCCTTGATCTCCGGAGGTCAGGGCAACAACCCCTCCTTCCTCTACGCGATGACTCCCGATGCGAGCGACGTGTTCTTCACATCCAGGGAACGACTCCATCCCGACGACCCGAGCGGCGTCACCTCCGTCTACGACGCACGCGTCGGAGGCGGCTTCGCGCCCAAGGCCGAGTCTCCCAGGTGCATCGAGGACGCCTGCCAGGATCCAGCCGCGCTTCCCCCCGCCGCCGAGAGCCCCGGGTCGTCCACCAGCGGCCCCTCGGGCAACCTGGCCCCCGATCCGCCCAAGCGCAAGGACTGCTCGAGGATCGGCAGGCAGGCGAAGAAGAAGTTCGAACGAGCGAGCAAGGCGAAGTCCAGGAAGAAGGCGAAGCGGCTTCAAAAGCAGGCCAAGAAGCTCAGGAAGAAGGCGAGGAAGTGCCGCGCATCGCATCAGGGGGCTCCCAGGTGAGCGCCCTCGGCCGCAACGAGATCATCGCCAAGACCCTCAGGGAGAGCAAGATGCCTGCCACCACCGTACGCCTGATCCGGACCCTCGCGAGCTCGGTCGCGATCGCCCTCGCCGGCCAACTCGGGATCTCCCAGGCCCAGGCAGCACCCGAGGACTTCGCGATCGAATCCGTCGAGGCGAGTCTCTCGACCTACCAGGCGGGGGCCCACCCGGACTTCTTCACGAGCTTCGAGTTGGCGCAGGATCCGGAGAGCAACCCGAACCCGTTTGGCCTCAAGGCGCCGTATGCGATCCCGCGCAACATCAGCTTCGACCTGCCGCCGGGACTCTCCGGGAACCCGGAGGCATTGGCGGAGAGATGCACGGCAGCCGCTCTCGTCAGCTTCGCTGAGCCGGGGGGCGGATGTCCGAACGCCTCGCAGATCGGCGTTTCTCGGGTCCAGGGTCACGGCCTCAACGCGATCTATCTCGAGCCGGTCTACTTGATGGAGCCGTCCGACGGCGACGCCGTTGCCCGTTTCGGACTCGTTGCCGGGATATTCCCTACGTTCATCGACGTCCGGTTGCGGCCGGATCGAGGTAACACCCTGAGCGCGACGATCACGAACGCCTCTCCTGTCGGCGCCCTGGTGAAGGCAGAGACCACGATCTGGGGGGTCCCCGCTGACCCGTCCCACGACACCGAGCGACAGACGTCCGCGGAGGCGTACAACAACAACGCTACGTCCTCACCACCCCGCCCCCCCGGCGGCACGCCTAAGGCGTTCATGAGCAACCCGACGAGTTGCGGTCCCGGCAAGGAGCTCGGGGTCGAGATCACGCCCTGGGAGGACCCTGACCTCTTCGCGTCCATGTCGACCGAGCTTCCTCCGATAACCGGCTGCGACCACCTCTCGTTCGATCCGGAGATGGAGTCAGCGCCGACTACCAGTCGCGCCGACGCGGCGACAGGCATGGACGTCACCCTGAAGCTGCCCCAGGAGCAGATCACCAACCCCACAGGCCGGGTCCACGCCCATCTCAAGAAGGCCGAGGTGACGCTGCCCCGCGGCATGTCCCTCAACCCCTCAGCAGCCGACGGCCTGAACTCCTGCTCACCCGATCAGATCGGCCTGATCTCGACAACTCCGATCCGCTTCAACGCGAATCCAGTTGGCTGCCCGAATGCCTCCAAGGTGGGCACGGCTGAGATCAAGACTCCGCTTCTGCCCGACCCGATCGCAGGCGAGCTGTTCGTAGCCGAGCAGGGCGACAACCCGTTCAACTCCCTCCTCGCCGGCTACATGGTCCTCGAGGGCCAGGGCCTGCGGATCAAGCTAGCCGGCAACTTCGAGCGAGATCCGGCCACCGGCCAGATCACCGCGATCTTCGACAACAACCCAGAGCAGCCGTTCTCGGAACTGAAGCTCCACTTCAAGGGCGGCAACAGGGGAGTGCTCGCAACCCCGCCCACCTGCGGTACCTACGAGATCACCTCGAAGCTCTCTCCCTGGTCTGCGTCGGATCCCCAGAACCCAAGGCCGGCCGAGATCGTCACCCAGAAGAGCACCTTCAAGATCGACCAGGGGCCAGACGGCGGTCCCTGCCTGGCAGGCAACCCCAACCAGCCGGGCAACCCCGCTGACCTGAGCAATCGCCCCTTCGCCCCGAAGATGGTCGCAGGCACGACCTCCAACCGCGCCTCCTCCTACACCCCCTTCACCTTCAACCTGACCCGCCCGGACGGCCACCAGGAGCTCAGCTCCCTGAACGTGACGATGCCCGAGGGCGTGACGGCGAAGCTCGCCGGAGTCAGCCAGTGCCCCGATGCGACCCTCGCCTCGATCAGCCAGGCCGAAGGCACGGGCGCTGCGGAGAACGCATCGCCCTCCTGCCCGGCCAGCTCGCGAGTAGGCAAGGTCACGGTCGGAGCCGGCTCCGGCCCAACCCCCGTCTACGTCAGCACCGGCAAGGCCTACCTGGCCGGCCCCTACAAGGGCGCTCCCTTGAGCCTCGCGGTCGTGGTCCCCGCGATCTCAGGCCCCTTCGACCTCGGCACGACCGTCGTCCGCAACAAGCTCAACGTTGACCCAAGGACTGCTCAAGTCTCGGTTGAGTCCGATCTCTTCCCCCAGATCCTCCACGGCATCCCGCTGCGGATCAAGGACGTCAGGGTCTCGGTCGATCGCGGCCAGTTCATCAAGGCCCCGACCAACTGCGACCCGATGGCGGTCAAGGCATCGGTTGGAGGAAGCCATGGCAAGTCAGCGAGTCTCTCCAACCCCTACCAGGTAGGCGACTGCGCAGCCCTGGGCTTCGCCCCGAAGCTGAAGCTCGACTTCGGCAAGGACAAGAAGGACACCAGGCCCAACGCCCACCCGCCGCTCAAGGCAACCCTCGACACCAACGACTCTGACGCCAACATCAGCTACGTCGAGGTCTCCCTGCCCCAGGGCATCCTCCTCGACCAGGAGCGGATCGGCAGGATCTGCTCCCGCGCCCGCTACGCAGCGGGAACATGCCCGGAGGAGTCACGAGTCGGCTTCGCCAAGGCGAGCACGCCGCTGCTCGACGAGCCGCTCACCGGCCCCGTCTACCTGAAGGCATCGGACAACCCATTGCCCGACCTGGCAGCCGATCTCGACGGGATCGTCTCGATCGACCTCTTCGGCCGGATCGACCAGAAGGAGAACAAGAAGGGCCTGAACCAGATCAGAAACACCTTCGACGTCGTCCCCGACGTCCCCGTCGGCAGCTTCGAGCTCACCCTCGACGGCGGCTCCGACGGCCTGCTGGTCAACAGCCGCAACCTCTGCGCCAAC
>CAZXKG010000104.1:0-9621 GCA_964641695.1 uncultured Conexibacter sp. | reverse complement strand
CGTTGGGCGAGCGGCGCGTAGATCTCCAGCGTCTCGCGCGCCTTCGCGAGCTGCTTCTGCTTGGGCATCGCGCCCAGCGTCCGCATGTTGTGGAGGCGATCGGCGAGCTTGATCAGGATGACCCGCACGTCGGCGGCCATCGCGACCATCATCTTCCGGTAGTTCTCGGCCTGGTTCTCGTCGCGGCTCTCGAAGGTGATCCCGGTCAGCTTCGTGACGCCGTCGACCAGGTGGGCGATCTGAGTCCCGAACGCCGCCTCCACCTCCTCGAGGCTGGCCGTGGTGTCCTCGACCGTGTCGTGCAGGAGCGCCGCGCAGAGGGTCTCGGTGTCGAGCCTCAGCCCGGCGCAGATCTTCGCCACCTCGACCGGGTGGCTGATGAACTCCTCGCCGGAGCGGCGCCGCTGATCGGCATGCCGCTCGCAGGCGAACGCGAACGCCCGCTCGATCTCCTCGCGATCGAGCTGGTCGCTCGCCGCGGTCTCGTGCTCGGAGATCACCGCGAGCAGGTCACCGAGCAGGTCGCGCTCGCGCTCGGTGAGATCGCGGGTGATCTCGTCGAGGGGCGCGGGAGCGTGTGCGCGCACGGCGCCGTCGTCGGCTTCGACACCGACCCTGGCCCGCTCCGGGGCGGGCGACCCGTTCAGCTCGCCATCGCGCTCGGCGACCGGCGAGATTCCGTTGTCAGCGCTTCCAGGAATGTGCGACCTGCCTGGTGGGTTGACTGAAAGGCGCGCCAGGCGCCCGACCGATCGAGCTCGGTCTTACTCGAGGATACGACCCGGAGCAAGGGAGCATCCCCACCCTCGAGCATCTCTGCGATCCCCAGCTCACCGAGGATCCGCACGCACCGGGCGCCGCTCTCGGGTGGGCGGGGGAACGCTCCCGAGCCCGTCAACGCCTCCCTGAGCCCGTCGCCGGCAAGCTCGGCCGAGCCGGCGCCCCCAACCGCCTTGTAGATCTCCGCCAGAGCGGGACGCAGGTTCCACTCGCCGTCCCAGCAGGGAAGCGCGAGCTCCTCGGCGGGTGCGAGCGCGAGGTGCAGGTAGCCGCCGCGGGGCGCCCCCTGCAGTGGCAGCTCCGCCGCCGCGGCCAGCACCGGCGGGTCCAGGAGCACCAGGTGCTCGAAGCCCGACACCGCCTGCGGCGAGCGCAGCAGCGCCGTCCAGTCGGTTATGAGCAGGCCGCAGTCACGATCCGCGGCCGCCTCGCTGAGAACCGTGTCCTCACACCGCAGGCAGGCGCAGCGAGCGCCGATCCCGGTGCCGGCGCCGAGCAGCGCGGCGCGGCGGGCGGCATCGGCGGTGACGACGATCACCCGTTCCCCCGAGGAGCTGAGCTCACTCACCCTGGCGAGCGCCGAGGAGCCCCGGGCGTCGACGACGTTCCGCGGCCCCTCGCTCCACGCAGCCGCCAGGTCCGCTGCCGCGGCTCCGGCGGCGGGGGATACTGCGACCTCGGTGGCGGCCGAGAGCTCGGCGTGAAAGCGGCGCCACCAGGCTTCCTCGCCCGTTCCGGCGCAGAGGTGGCTCACCTCGGAGGAGGCGCTTCCGCCCGCTCCGGGCGCCGCGGGGGGCGGCTGCCGGCTGAACGCATCGGCCAGCACGGCTCGCGGCTCGCTGACCCCGTTCCAGCGGTTCACCTCCAGCCGGACGGCGAGGTCGTGCGGGGTGCTCCGCGCGGCGCTGAGGCGCCCGGCGGAGTTGAACGCGACCCCGCGCGCCCGCGCCGTACCGCTACGGAGGTGAAAGCGCGCGTGGCGGCCCCCCTCCCCCATCTCCTGGACGTCGTCGACGCGCGCCCCGGGAACCAGCAGCTTCACCGCCGGGTTGCCGAGCCCGAAGGGGCCGAGCTCGCCGAGCTGCTCGGCGACGTCCAGCGCCAGCGCCTCAGCGCCGACGAACGCGTCGACGACCTGCGGCTCGGCGAAGCCGGCCTCCGGCGCCGAGGCGGCGGCATGCTCGGCCAGTGACGCCCGGAAGGCGTCCACGTTCTCCTCGGCGAGCTCCATCCCCGCGGCGGCTCGGTGGCCGCCGAACCGATCGAGATGCGGTGCGGCCCGCTGGAGGCCGGCGAGCAGGTCGTAGCCGGCGGGGGCGCGCCCCGATCCCTTGGCCCGGCCCTCGCCGTCGAGGGCGAGCACCACCGCGGGCTTGTGATGGCGCTCGACCAGGCGCGAGGCGACGATCCCTACCACGCCCGGGTGCCAGCCGGCGCCCGCGACCACGATCGCCGCAGCGTCCCGCGCGGGCTCGGGGAGGGACCGGATCGCCGCCTCCGCCTCGGCGTAGACGGCGCGTTCAGTATCGCGACGCTCGTGGTTGGCGGCATCGAGCTCGGCGGCGATCTCCTCGGCACGGGCCTGGTCGGCGCAGAGCATCAGCTCGACCCCGGCATCGGCTCGGTAGAGCCTGCCCGCCGCGTTCAGGCGAGGCGCGATGCGGAACGACACGTCGCCCTCGTCGGCAGCCTCGGGCTCGACCCTGGAGCTCAACATCAGCGCTCGCAGGCCGACACGGCGACCCCGCCGCAGCTCGGCCAGACCGCGCTTGACCAGCGCCCGGTTCTCGCCCACGAGCGGGACCATGTCGGCGATCGTCGCCAGCGCCACGAGGTCGAGATCGCGGCACACGTCCGGATCGCCGCGCAGCAGCGCCGCCAGCTTCGCGGCGACGGCCGCGCCGCAGAGATCGGGGAACGGGTAGTCGCTGAGCCGGGGATGGACGACGGGGCAGGCGGGAAGCCGACCCGACGGCTGATGATGATCGGTGACGACGACCTCGATCCCCTCGGCGAGCAGCTCGTCGACCTCGGCCGCCGAGGCGATCCCGCAGTCGACGGTGATCAGCAGCTCGGTTCCTCGCTCGCGGAGCTTGGCCGCCGTCTGCGGCCCGAGCCCGTAGCCGTCGGCGGAGCGGTCCGGGATCAACCAGTCGCAATCGGCGCCGAGCTCGCGCAGCGTGCCGACCAGGATCGCGGTGGCGCACATCCCGTCGACGTCGTAGTCCCCGTGGACGGTGATCCGGCTGCCCGCGTCGATCGCCATGCCGATGAGATCGACCGCTTCGCCGATCCCGGAGAAGAGCCGCGGATCGTGCGAGTCCTCGGCGGCCAGGAACGCGCGGGCCTCCTCCACCGTCCGGTGACCCCTGCGGACGAGCGCGATCGCGACCGGCTCGGCGAGCCCGAGGTCGGCCGCCAGCCGCCTCGCCTCCGAGTAGGAGTAGGGCGAAGCGACGTACGCCGGCGAGTCGCCCGACGGCGGCGGGGCGACGAGGGGAACGTGCTCGGTCTCAGATGCTTCAGCACTCACGCTGCAAGGCTCGCAGCGCGCGAGGACGGAACTCGGTCGCGAATCCGCAGCTTGCGGCGTCGAGAAGGCGTTTACTCGTCGCCGTAGTGCCCGGCGAACCCGGGCTCGCCGCGAGCGCCGATCAGCCAGACGATCGCCATCGCGATCAGGCAGCCGGGCACGGCGGCGAGCATCGTCAGCAGATCGGTCTCGCCGAGGCTCCTGCCCAGCGCGGCCTGGACCAGCGCGCCGCTGATCACGGCCCCGACCACGGAGGCTCCGAACGCGCCGACGATCCCGCCCTTGAAGCGATCGGGCACGAACACGGTGAAGTGCCAGATCGCGACGCCGAGGGTGATCCAAACGAGCAGAGCCATCCTCAGTTCCTTCCGTCCTTGTCGGCCTTGCGTGCCTGCCTGCGGCGGCGCGCTGCCAGCCGCCGCTCGCGCTCGCTCAGCCCCTGATCGAGCGGCTCCTCGTCCGCGGTCGCGGTCGGTTGATCGAGGCCGGGCACCGGCTCCGGCGTCGGCGCGAGATCAGGCTCGGGACCGCCGGGCGGCTCGGGCTCCGATCCGCCCCCGCGCTTGCCGGCGTCCGGCTGCTCGGCGATCGTCGCGACCTCGTTCTCCTCCGGGAAGGCCGGCACGTAACCCATCTGCTCGCGGATCCGGGCGGCGCGGGACTGGTAGCCGGGCTCGCGCTCCTTCCAGGCGATCAGGATCGGGGTCGCGATGAAGATCGAGGAGTACGTTCCGGAGATCAGCCCGATCATCATCGCGAAGGCGAAGTCCTGCAGGGTCTCGCCGCCGAAGATCAGGATCACGAGGATCAGGAACACGGTCGACAGACCGGTGATCAGCGAGCGTGTCAGGACCTCGGAGAGCGAGCGGTTGGCGATCTGGGCGAACGTCGCCCGCGGGAACCTGGGGACGTTCTCCCGCACCCGGTCGAGCACGATCACGCAGTCGTACAGCGAGTAACCGAGGATCGTCAGCAGGGCCGCCACGGTCGCGCTCGAGACCTCGCGCCCGACCAGTGAGTAGACACCCGCGGTGATCAGCAGGTCGTGGACCACCGCGAGCATGACCGGGATCGCGTACTTCGGCTCGAACCGGAAGGCCACGTAGGCGGCGATCAGCAGCAGGGAGAAGGCGATCGCCCAACCCGCGCTCTTCGCTACCTGCTCGCCGAACGTCGGTCCCACCGAGTTGCTCTGGAAGCCCTCCGACTCCCCGCCCTCGAAGCCGAAGTCCCGGTCGAACTGGCGCTGGACCTGACCGGTCTCGTCCGGCGCGATCGTGCCCTGGATCTGGAAGACGTTCTCGCCGAAGTCGGGCTGCTCGACCTCCTGCACCTTGATCGCGTCGACCCCTTCGACGCCGGCGTCCGCTATCGACTGACGAACCTGGTCGACGCTGACGTCCTCGGCAAGCGCGATCTCGATCTTGGTCCCCGACTCGAAGTCGATGCCGAAGTTGAGCTGCTTGGTCGCGAACGAGGTCGCGCCGATGATCAGGATCACGCCGGAGATCGAGAAGAACCAGCGGCTCGCGCCGGCGAAGTCGTAGTGCCAGGAGATCTTCTGCTCGCCGGCGCCGAGGAAGGCGGGCGAGCGCAGGATCGGGCTCCGCCCGAGCAGGCCGAGCACGGCGCGGGTGAAGACCACCGCGGTGAGCAGCGAGACGATCGTGCCGACGCCGAGGGTGAAGGCGAAGCCCTTGACGCCCGCGGTCGCCAACCCGAAGAGGATGAACGCCGTCAGCAGCGTGATCACGTTCGCGTCGATGATCGTCGCGATCCCGCGCTTGTAGCCGGTCGTGATCGCGGAGATCATCGAGTGGCCCTTGCGCGCCTCCTCCTTTATTCGCTCGAAGATAACGACGTTCGAGTCGGCCGCTACGCCGATCGTCAGGATCAGCCCCGCGATCCCCGGCAGCGTCAGCGTGATCGGGATCAGCTTCATCAGGGCGAGGAAGAAGATCGCGTAGACCCCGAGGCCGAGGATCGCGATCGCGCCGAGGAAGCGGTAGTAGACGAGGAAGAACAGCGCGACCAGCAGCAGGCCGATCAGGCCCGCCTGCAGCCCCTCGTCGAGCGCCTGCTGGCCGAGCGTCGCCGTGACCGTGCTCTGGCTGACGAGCTGGAGCTTGACCGGCAGGGCGCCGAGCTTGAGGAAGGTGGCGAGGTCCTGCGCCTCCTGGACCGTGAACCCGCCGGAGATCTGCGCTCCGGTACGGCCATCGATGCCGTCGGGGTTCTCCTCGTAGTCGATGATCGGCCTGGAGACGATCTCGCCGTCGAGGATGATCGCGAAGGAGTAGGGCTGACCGAGCCGCTCCTGGCCGCGGAAGGCGATGTCTCGGGTGATCGTCTGGAACGCCTTGCGGCCCTCGTCGGAGAAGTCGAAGGTGACGTTCGGCAGGTTGTTCTGGTCGAAGTTCTGCTCCGGGTTGCGGATCTCGTCGCCGGAGAGGCCGGGGCGGTCGCGCAGCACGAAGTAGTTCGAGGAGGGGTTCTCGCTGTCGGGGTCGGGCTGGTCGGCGACGACGATCGTCCCCGCCGGCACCTCGAAGATCTTGCGGTCGTCCTTCGGGACCGCCTCGGACTCCGGCAGCGAGAGCAGCTCCTGCTTGCTCGACTCCGGCCCCGCCACGTACTCCCGGCTCTGCTTCTCGAACAGGTAGAACTGCGCGTCGGTGGTGCAGACGCCGCCGCACTTGGTGTTCTGCTGGGAGGCGAGCTCGACGGCGTCGTAGAAGCTCGGGATCGACTGCTGGTTGAGGTTCTCCGGCGTGACCTCGTCGACGCTGTCGTCGCTGGGGACGACGTTCGGCTCGAGGTCGTAGAAGTAGAGCTGCGCGGTCTCGCCGACCTGGTCGATCGCCCGCTGGGTGTCCTGGACGTCCGGGAGGCTGACCTGGACCTGATCCTCGCCCAGCGGCGCGATCTCCGGCTCGGAGACGCCGAGGGCGTCGACGCGCTCGCGCATGATCTCGATCGTGCGATCGATGTCCTCGCGGTCGATCGTCGGGTTCTCCGGGCTCGGGACGCCTTCGTAGACGAGCTGGACGCCGCCGCGGAGGTCGAGGCCGAGCTTCGTCGGCTTCGTGAAGATGATCACCAGCGACCCGGCCAGCATGACCAGGATCAGCGCGATGATGATGATGTTGCTGCGGCGACTGCCCATGGATAAGCCCTGCCCCTTCGTTCCCTGCCCCTGGTTTCTACTCGATCCGGCTCACTCGGGGGTGAGTACGAGCAGCATGCCCCCGTCGTCGTCGTAGGCCGGGAAGAGATCCGCGACCGCTTTCGCGGGTAGATCGCCCTCCGCGTTGACCGCTACGCGCTTCTGCAGCGAGCGTACGCCCCACTCCAGGGTGGTGTCGATCGGGTCGCCGCTCGCCTCCCCGCCGCCCGGGGTCGCGCTCACGGCAACCTCCTCCTGATCGGAGCCGCCGCCGTCGATCCACCGCAGCCCGAGCACGTCCTTGACCGGGCGCCCGATCACGTCCTCGTCCTCGAGGCCGGTCAGCTCGAAGCCGCCCTTGCCGACGTCGAGGATCCGGCCCTGCGCGTCGCAGGTGAAGAACGCGGCGCCGGGGGCCGGGTAGTAGTCGTCGAGAAGCTCGAACAGGAACCCGAATCCGCATTTCGCGCAGCCCTTCGGCCGGCCTGAGAGGCCGGCGGTGCGCTCGCCGCTTTGCACGCGGTTCCCGCAGTTGGGGCAGATGAAGAAGGGCACGGCGCGGAAGGCTAGTGAATCGGGGTGATGGGTCCTTGGGTGGCGGTGGTGGTGGGTGTCTCCCGGGGCGCCGCTTCGCGGCTGGGAGTGCTTCGGGAGGCACCCACCACCACCGCCGCCGCCCTCTCCACAACTCCTCCTGTTCGCTTGCCTTGCGGGTCTAGAAGAGCGAGGGGAGGCCGTCGGGGATCGGTAGGCCGAGATGGGCGTAGCCGCGCTCGGTCAGGACGCGGCCGCGTGGGGTTCGCTTGATCATCCCCTGCTGCAGCAGGTAGGGCTCGTAGACGTCCTCGATCGTGTCCTGCTCCTCGTCGACGGCAACCGCGAGGGTCGAGAGCCCGACCGGCCCGCCGGAGAACTTCTCCGCGATCGTCCCGAGGATGGTGCGGTCGTGACGGTCGAGGCCGCCCTCGTCGACTTCGAGCATCGCCAGGGCGGCCGAGGCGACCTCTCCGGTGACGACCCCGGAGCCATGAACCTCAGCGTAGTCGCGGACGCGCTTGAGCAGGCGGTTCGCCACCCGGGGCGTCCCGCGGGAGCGGGTCGCGATCTGCGCCGTTCCGGCGGGCTCGATCCCGACCCCGAGGATCCCGGCGGAGCGCTCGACGATCTCGGCCAGGTCGGAGGGCTCGTAATGCTCGAGGCGATGGCTGACGCCGAAGCGATCGCGCAGCGGCGTCGAGAGCAGGCCGGCCCTGGTGGTTGCCCCGACGAGCGTGAACGCGGGCAGATCGAGGGTCACGGTCCGCGCCCCGGCGCCCTGGCCGAGGACGACCGGAAGCTGGCGGTCCTCCATCGCCGGGTAGAGCGTCTCCTCGATCGCCCGGTTGAGCCGGTGGATCTCGTCGACGAAGAAGACGCTGCCGGGCTCGAGCGTGGTCAGGAAGCTGGCGACGTCCGCCTTGCGCTCCAGGGCCGGGCCGGCGGTCTGCACCAGCGGGACGCCGAGCTCGGAGGCGATGATGTTCGCCAACGAGGTCTTGCCCAGCCCCGGAGGCCCGGCCAGCAGCACGTGGTCGAGCGGCTCGCCGCGACGCCTGGCGGCCTCGATGAAGACCTCGAGCTGCGCGGTCACCTGCCGCTGGTTGACGAACTCGGAGAGCTTCGAGGGCCGCAGGCTGCGGTCGAGCTCCTCCTCCCCCGCCGCCTGATCCACCCGCGCGTCCGCGACTCGCGGCTCCGCGTCCGCTTCGATCGCAGCCTCGCCGAGTGGGATCCGCTTGATGCTCATCTCGCTACAGGTTGGCTCATGCCGCGGCGCGACCGCCGCGCAGGGCGGTAGCGATCAGCTCCTCCGCGGTCTCGCCGCTCGCCCCCGCGAGCAGCTGCTCGGCCTCCGGCGGGGAGTAGCCGAGCCCGATCAACCCGTCGCGAGCTTCCTCGCGCGGCCCGCTGATGGGGGGACCGTCCGCACCCGGGTCGGCTCCGATCTGCTCGGCGACCTTCTCCCGCAGCTCGACGATGATCCGATCCGCGGTTCGCTTCCCGATTCCGGGAACGGCCTGAAAGCGCTTGGCGTCGCCGGATGCGATCGCGCGCAGCAGCTCGCTCACCGAGCCGCCGGAGAGCGCCGCGAGCGCCACCTTGGGCCCGATCCCCGAGACCGAGATCAGCGAGAGGAAGAGGTCGCGCTCCTCCTCGCCGGCGAAGCCGTAGAGAAGCAGCGCGTCATCTCTCGGGATCAGGTGCGCGTGCAGGACGACTCCCTTGCCGACCGCCGGCACCGCCCGCAGCGTCTCGGTCGAGACCGCGAGGCGGTACCCGACGCCGCCGGCGTCGACGATCACGTGGTCAGGGCGGCGGACGAGAACCTTGCCGTTGATCATCGCGATCATCGCGCCAGCACCTCCTCGGCGCCCAGGGCGCGCGCCTCCGCTGCGACCAGCGGCCCGCGCGAGGCGTGGCAGATCGCCACGGCGAGCGCGTCGGCTGCGTGCTCGGAGGGCGGCTGCACCGGCAGGCCGAGCAGCCGCGTGACCATGTGGCCGACCTGCTCCTTCTCCGCCGCGCCGGTGCCGCAGACCGCGAGCTTGATCGCCTGCGGTGTGTAGTCGTGGCAGCTCAGGCCCAGCTGCGCCGCCGCCAGCATCACCACCCCGCGGGCCTGCCCGACGGCGATCGCCGAGCGCACGTTGCGGCCGAAGTAGATCGACTCCAGGGCGAGCGAATCGGGCTGGTGCTGCTCGATCAGCACACTCATCTCCTCGTGGATCCGCCGCAGCCGCAGTTCCGTGGCGATGCCCGGAGGAGCCTCGATGGTGCCGCCGTCGATCGCCGCCATCCGGCCCCCCGGCGAAGCGCGGACGACCCCGAACCCAGTGTTGGCGACCCCGGGGTCGATTCCGATCACGACTCTCATTCAGGCTTGATTCTGCACCCGCGCCCGGATGCCTCTCGCCCTGCTGCGCTCAGCGAGCGCGTGGATGGGTGTCGAAGTAGACCTGCTTGACCCGATCGGAGCTGAGATGAGTGTAGATCTGGGTGGTCGCGACGTCGGCGTGGCCCAGCATCTCCTGGACGGCGCGCAGGTCGCACCCGCCCGCGAGCAGGTGCGTGGCGAAGCTGTGCCGGAGGGTGTGGGGGCTCA
>CAZXKG010000103.1:0-9706 GCA_964641695.1 uncultured Conexibacter sp. | reverse complement strand
CCTGCGCAAGCAGGCGCGGAAGCTGAAGCAGCAGGCGAAGAAGCTGGGGCGCTGATCATGCGAGAGATCACCGAGTCGCAGATCTCTCTCGCGATGCGGGAGCTATCGGCAACCCGCGAGCTGGGGCGCTGATCATGAGCGCCCCCACCAAGGCCACGGGGGGCAGGAGGAGCTCGGCGCAGGCAGCCGCGGCTCGCAAGATCCGGGGCTCTGCCCCTCCGAAGCGGGCCAGCGTCCGATCGAAGGCGGATTCCGCCGCTGATCCGACGCGAGACGATCACGGGGTCGCGCGGGGCGCTCCCGAGCGGGTGAGTGTCGGCTCAATCGCGGATTCCGCGACTAAGCCGACACTCACCTCCCGACGAGCTCAGTCGATCAGGGCGAAGACTCCGAAGTCGAAGTCGAACGACGCCCCCAGCTACTCCAACCGCTCGACCAAGCCGAGGATCCTCCAGGCGGCGCGAACGACCGCAACCGAGCGCGGCTACGACCGCCTGCGCCTGCGCGACATCACCGACGAGGCCGGGATCTCCCACCAGGCCTTCTACGGCCACTTCGCCAACAAGCGGCACGCCGTTGCCGTCGCAACATCGGACGAGCTCGGAGCGATCGCCGATCTGGCGATGCGGGGCTCCAAGCAGGAGGAGGAGTGGGCCGAGCGCATGCTCACCGACATCGACCGGACCCTCGCCGCGACCTACCCCGCTACCGACGGGCCCGAGAGGTGGCTGCGCGATCGGATCACCGAGGCGATCTCCACCGACGGCGGCTTCAACGCCCTGCGGATCCTCGAGCTGATCCGGGTCTCCAAGCTCGGGCATGGCGAGTTCTACCGCCGCTACGGGGGCAAGCGGGGGTGTCTGCAGCGGATCTACGGGGAGGCGTTGGAGGAGGTTCGGGGGGAGGCTGGGGATGACAACTCGATCGCCTCGATCGGCGAGGCCATCGCCTCCGACCCCGAGCGGGCGAGGCTGCTGGTTCTTGGAGCGCCTCATCTGCCCGGCAGGGACGAGGAGGAAGAGGGTAAGGCGACGCAGTCGTCGCTTCCCGGGCTCCTCGCCGGCGTTGTCGCTTCGCGCCTGGGCGGCAACCCCTCAGACCGGGACGTGCTCGTGATCGCCGGTGGCGTGCTGGAGATAGTCCGCTCGGCGGTGCTCGGCAACGGCCTGCGGGCGCTCCCGGAGGAGCTCTCGACGTTCGAGCCGGCGGGTGGGTCTCAGCCAGCTCTCCGCCTTGCGGCTTGAGTGGGAGTCACGGTTTCCAAGTCTCGAGTCAGTAGGGCGATTGCAGGCTCGGGAACATCGGGAAGTGCTTGACGTTGGCGGTAGCGAGCTGCGCGTCGAAGCTCTCGGCGGTCGCGCCGATCGCCAGGTCAGCCGCGCCGATGCCGGGTCGGCTGCGTCGCCGCTTGCGTCCCAGCTCGCCGGCCCGGTGGGCGATCGGTCCGGGACGGCGCTAGAACCTCGCCTCCCACGGCCGCCGATACCATGCGGCCGGTGTCCGAATCTGGCTTGCTGGAGCGCGGGGAGGCTATCTCTGAACTGCGCACGGCGGTTCAGGACATCGATGACCGACGTGGCTCCACGTTGCTTCTCGTCGGGCCCGCGGGGATCGGCAAGTCGGCGCTGCTCGCCGTCCTCCGGGATCTCGCCGCCGACGGAGACGCCCTCGTTCTCAGCGCCCGCGCCTCCACCCTCGACCGGGACTTCGCCTTCGGGGTCATCCGTCAGCTCCTCGACCCGATCGTCCACGGTCTCTCGAAGGCGAGGCGCAGCCGGCTCTTCGCCGGCCCGGCCGCGCCCGCCGCGGCGATCTTCGACTCCCCACCGGTCGAGCCCGACTCCGAGTACGAGGTTCTCAGCGGCCTCTACTGGTTGCTCGCGAACCTCGCCGAGGAGCGACCGCTGGTGCTCCGCGTGGACGATCTCCACTGGGCCGATCGCTCGTCGATCCGGCTACTCGAGTTCCTCAGCAGGCGGGTCGAGGATCTCCCGATCCTGATCGCCGCGACGATCCGCACCGGGGAGCCGGCGACCGACGAGGAGATGATCACCGCCTTGAAGTCCTCCTCGTCGGCGAGGGTGCTCGAGCCCCCTCCGCTCAGCCACGAAGCGCTGGCCAAGCTGCTCTCCGATGCCTTGCCGACTGTGCCCGAGGCCGGCTTCGTCGAGTCCGCGTGGCAGGCGACGGGGGGCAACCCCCTCTTCGCCTCGGTGATCGTGCGCGAGGCCGCCTCGCGTGGGCTCGAGGGCCGGACGCGCGAGGGCGAGGATCTCCCCGAGCTCGCCGCCCACGGCGTCGCCCCGACGATCGCCGCCCGCCTCGGCAACCTCCCCCAACGGGCGCAAACGGCCGCCCGCCTCGCCGCCGTGCTCGGGGAACGCGCCCGTCGCGAGGACATGGTCGCCTTGAGCGGCCTCGACGAGCAGTCGCTGTCAGACGCCCTCGCCACGCTGACCGAAGCGGAGATCCTCCTGCCGGGTGGCTGGGCCTTCAGGCATCCCCTGGTCCGCGCCGCGGTCGTCGAGCTGATCCCCCGGCCTGAGCTCGAGCAGCTCCACCGCCACGCCGCGATCCGACTGCGCGAGCGCGGGGCGAGGGCCGCCGAGATCTCGCTGCACTGGCTCGCCGCCGGTCCCGCCGGGGATCCCACCACCGTCGCCGACCTGCGCGAGGCCGCGAGCGAGGCGATCGCCGAGGGCGCCACCCCCACCGCGGTCGACCTCCTGCGCCGAGCTCTCGCCGAGGGCGCCGAGCTCCCCGACGGCCCGCAGCTCCTGTTCCAGCTCGCCGAGCTCGAGTTGCAGACGATGCAGCCCGAGGGTCCGCAGCGGATGCGTGAGGCGCTCGCCTCCGACATCGATCGGGGCGAGGAGGCCCGCGGTCGCGCGGCACTCGGCAGGATGCTGATGCTGATCGACCCGCACTCCGGGCTCGCCGAGATCGACGCCGCTTACGCGGCCACCAGCGATCGCGGCGGCCGCCTGCGCCTGCAGGCCTCGCTGCTCGAGGCGGTGGTCCTCGTCGACGCCGTCTCCGACGAACGCCGTGAACGCTACGCCGCCATCCGTCGTGCCCCGGACCCCTCGGTCGTCGAGCTCGCCCACCTCGCCGCCGAGGAGTCGATGGGCGGCAGGCTGACCGCCGACGAGGTCGCCGGAATCGCCCGCCGCGCGACCGCCGACGGACTCCTCCTGAAGGAGGTCGGCCCGGGCGGGGCGACCTGGAACCTGCTCGCCCACGCGCTGCGCTTCGCCGAGCGGCAGGAGGACTCCCGCCGCATCCTGAGGGCGGGCAGCAGGGCAGTCAGCGAGCGCGGCCTCCGCGCCGCCGGCACCTTCGTCGACCAGGCATGGGCCTACTGGCATAGGGACTTCGGCTCGGTCGCCCGCGGCCTGATCCACGCCCAGGAGGGCTACGAGGGAATCCTCGACGCCGAGCTGCCGATCTCGACCTGGGCGCTCACCGCAGTGATCGCCGAGAACCTGGTCCTGCTCGACCGCATCCCCGAGGCCGAGGCCCTGATGGACGCCCCACTCGGCGCCGCCGAGAACACCTTCGTCGAGCCCTTCGCGTTGTCCGCCCGTGGCCTGACCCGGATGCAGCGAGTCGACCTGGTTGGCTCGCCGCGTCCGCGACGAGCTCAAGGCTGCGGGCGGTCGACCGCGACGGGAACGGATCAGCGGTCTGGAGGCGCTCACCCCCCGTGAACGCCGAGTCGCCGAGCTCGCCGGCGGCGGCCTCAGCAACCGCCAGGTGGCCGAGACCCTCTGGGTCACCTCCAAGACCGTCGAGTACCACCTCGGCAACGCCTACGCGAAGTTGGGGATCAGCTCGCGGACGGAGTTGACGGCGGCCCTCCAGCCCGGCTGACGTAGCTTCCCGCTCGCAAACTCTGGGGTTGATCCTGGGGATCTCCCCGCCGGCGCCCGGCCCGGCCCGTGGAAGACTCGAACCATGTCCAACCCCCAGCCTTCCTCCTCACGCCGGGCGAGAGTCCTCCTGGCCGCCGTTCCCTTGATCCTCGCCGGGCTCCTGGCATCGGCGGCGTCGGCGTCGGCGGCGACGATCGACTACGCCTCCGGCACGCTGACGATCACCGGGGCCGCGGGTGAGGACGACCTCCTCGTCTCCTACGGCGGCGGTTGGTCGGAGGATCCGACCAAGGTGCAGATCAAGAGCTGGAACGGCGGCGGGCTGGGTTCGGGCGCCGCCTCCGTCTGCGTGGACGGCGACGAGCCCGACCTGTGGGAGTGCCCGACCCCGGCGAAGATCGTCGTCACGCTCGGCGCCGGTGAGGACTACCTGACGGTCTACGAGGACAGCAGCACGCCGTTCACGGTTCCGTTCGAGGTGGACGGCGGTCCCGACGCCGATCGGATCTGGACCGGGGCCGGCAACGACACGATCAGCGGCGGCGCCGGCAACGACGCCCTCAACGGCGGCGCCGGCAACGATGTGATCAGGGCCGGGGATGGCGACGACGTGCTGACCGGTCGGCTGGGCAACGACGTCCTCGACGGCGGGGCCGGCAACGACTCCCTCGAGGATTCGGCGGCAGCGCCGTTCGGCGCTGCCGACCTCGATGCAGGCGCGGACACCTACACCGGCGGTCCGGGATCCGACCGCTTCAGCTACTTCGGCCGTTCCGCGGCCGTTCAGGTCAGCCTCGACGGGAAAGCGAACGACGGTGAAAGCGGCGAGGGGGACAACGTCGCCGCCGACATCGAGGAAGTGGGCGGCGGCAGCGGCGACGACGTGCTCACGGGCTCCGCCGGCGCCGACCACCTCTGGGGAAGTGACGGCGACGATCGGATCTCAGGGGGCGGCGGGAACGATCGCCTCCAGGGCGACGGCGGCGACGATCGCCTCGACGGCGGCGCCGGCAACGACGAGCTGGACGGTGGCTGCATGACCGACACCCTCGTCGGCGGCGCGGGTGCGGACTCGTTCCTCTCCGACGGGACCTGCGGCCCGGAGTTGAGAAGCCCCCTCGACCGGATCGAGGCGAACGACGGCGAGCGGGACGCGCTGATCTTCTGCCAGCGCGACACCGACCGGGCGGGCGACACCGCCGTGGTCGATCCGGTCGATCCGGTGACGAAGTCCGGCCCGGGTGCCTGCAAGACCGTGGTCGTCGACGATTCCGGCGGTTCCGGCGGCCCGGGGAGCGGGAAGGTGCTGGCCAAGCTCGGCAAGGGGCTGAAGCTGATGGGCGGAGGCTCGGCATCGCCTCAGGCCGACCTGAAGCGCAGGCGCCTCGTCCTCGGAACCCTGGTCGCCGCCAAGACGAGCAAGGTCTCCGTGACCGCCAAGACGCGCGCCGGGAAGGTGGTCAAGCTCGGCCGCGCGAAGCTGAAGGTGAAGGCGGGCAGCTCGAAGAAGCTCCAGGTCAAGTTCTCCTCCAAGGCCAAGCGCGCGATCGAGGCGAAGAAGTCGATCAACGTGAACGCGACCTTCAAGGTCGGCAAGGCGACCTACAAGAAGAAGATCAAGGCGAAGGTCAAGGGCTGAGGCCCTTCCGGGCTGCCCCTTCTCGCGGGGCGCCCGGAGCCGCGGATGGCGGTCGCGATCGACCGCCGCCGCCCCGCGCGCCGGCTTCGCCTCAGTCCCCGCGTTCCTGCAGGAACTTCTGGAACTCCATCGCGAGCGTGTCACCCGAGGGAACGTCCTCGGCGGTGAACTGGGCGACCTCGTCCTGCTGCTCCTCCAGACGCTGGACGAGCTCCTTGATCTCCGGGTTCGCCTCGACCGCCTGGGTCACCTGCGCCTCGAAGGCCTTGGCAGCCTGCTCGAGCTCCTCGGCCTCGACCGCGATCCCGACCATGCCCTCGAGCCTGCGCAGCAGCGCCAGGCCCGCCTTCGGGTTCGGAACCGCCGCCGCGTAGTGGGGAATCGCCGCCCACAGGCTCGCCGTCCGCAACCCACGGTCGCGGCAGACGGCGTGGAAGACGCCGAGCACCCCGGTCGGGCCCTCGTAGTCGACGTCCTCGAAGCCCATCCGCTCCGCCGCTCCGGGATCGCTCGCCAGGCCGGTGATCGGTACCGGCCGCGTGTGGGCGACGTCGGCGATCAGCGAGCCGAAGGTGACGACCTCCTCGACGCCGCAGCGCTCCGCCACGTCGACGACCGCGTTGCAGAACGTCCGCCACCTCATGCTCGGCTCGGTCCCGCTGATCAGCAGCAGGTCGCGCTCGGAGTCGGTGGAGGTCGCGCTGACCACGAGGTTGTCCGGCCACTCGATCGACTCCATGATCCCGTCGGTTATCTCGATCGTCGGGCGGTTCGCCTGGAAGTCGAAGAACTCCTCGGGATCGATCCGCGCTACCAGCTCGGTCTCCAGGGTCGATCCGATCGCCCCCAGTGCGGTGCTGGCCGCGTTCGCGGCGTCGTTCCAGCCCGAGAACGAGGCAACCAGGACCGGCGTTCGCAGCGCCGGAGGCTCGCGTTCCCAGATGATCGAATCCATCTCCACTCACACTACCGCTGACGGCTGGGCGTCACGGGCGGAATCGGCTCCGGCCCGTCCGGGGGGATGCCGGGAGGCGGCCTGGTGCCGCCGCTCCGCTCGCGATCATCGGGGGATCGAAGCCCATGTCGCACAGCCGCCGACGCCCGTCGTGGCGCCCACCGAGCCAAGCGCCGCGCCACCGCCGGGAACGGTCGCCTCGCTGCAGCCCGGCCGCCCGCTGGCCGGCAAGTTCGCGGTCTCGCGCAAGGACCGTCAGATCGGCAAGACCGGATCTCCTTATCTGAGCGTCGAGCTGCGCGACCGCACCGGAGCGATCGGCGCCCGGATCTTCCGCGACGTCGACCAGCAGGGCGCCCGCTTCGAGCGCGGCGACGTGATCGAGGTCCGCGGCAAGGTCGAGCGTTTCTCCGGTCGCCTCAGCGCCGAGATCACGGCCCTGAGGAAGGTCGACTCAGCACAGGTCGACCCGGCCGAGTTCCTGCCCTCCGCCTACCGTTCGGTGGCGGAGCTGGAGGGTTTTCTCGAGCATCTGACGCGCGAGGTCTACGACGAGGATCTGCGTGCCGTCGTCGAGTCCGTCCTCAACTCCGACCCGCTCGCATCCGAGTTCCGCCGCGCCCCCTGCACCCGTGCCAGCCACCATGCCTACCTCGGTGGCCTGCTCGAGCACACGGTCTCGGTCGGCACCTTCGTCGGTGAGGTCTGCCAGCTCCATCCCCGGCTCGACTCCGACCTGCTGATGGCAGCCGCCCTGCTCCACGACGTCGGCCGCGCCCGCGAGTTCACCTACGGCGCCGAGTTCGGGATCAGCGAGGAGGGCGCCCTGCTCGGGCACCTCAGCATCGGCGCTCAGATCATCGGCCCGGCGGCGGCGGGCCTGCCCGAGGAGCGCCGCCTCGCCCTCCTGCACTGCGTGCTCAGCCACCACGGCCCCGAAGCCGCCGGCCGGCAGCGCGGCCCGGGCGCCGGCCACGGCCTTCCCGAGGCGCTCGCCCTGCAGCGCATCAACGCTGTGGATGCGGGGATCAAGGCCGCGCTGGAGTAGGCCCGCGGCTCAGTCGCCCGGCTCGGCGACGGGCTCGGCGAAGACGCGTCGCAGCAGCCGGAAGGCGACGAACAGGGCGAGGGCGGCGAAGCCCAGCTCGAGCGCCCGCGCGGACACCTCGTTGGCGACGGTGACGCCGATCAGCACGCCCGGGACCGAGAGGATGCCGATCAGGATCCCGGCCCGCAGATCGACGTTTCCGTGACGGTTCTGGCGCCAGGTGCCGATGACCGCCATCGGCACGATCACCAGCAGCGATGTCGCCTCCGCGTCGAGCTGGTTGTGATCGAGCAGGATCGCGAGCGCCGGGACGAAGAGCACCCCGCCGCCGACGCCGAGCAGACCTCCCACGGCGCCGCCGGCCGCCGCCATGAGGATGGCCAGGATCACGTCCATGACGTCGCGCCCCTCATCGCAGGATCAGCTCTCCGGCGATCGCGATCAGCAGGATCGCGAACAGCAGCGAGACGGCCCGCTCCGGAATGCGCTGCTGGATCGCTACCCCGAGGCCGACGCCGAGGATCGCCGGGATGGCGAGCAGCGCCGCGTCGGGAACGTCGACGTTGCCGTGGACGCCCTGCAGCGTCGCCGCGAGCGACGCGATGATCACGATCGCGCAGAGTGAGGTGGCGGTCGCCTGACGCTCTCCGTAGCCGGCGAGGAGCAGCAGCGGAACCATCACGATCCCGCCTCCGACGCCGAAGAGCCCGCTGAAGGCGCCTCCCGTGATCCCGATGATCGCGAGCCGGATGACCGAGACCGAGGGCACGCCGCGATACTAACCGTGGTGGAACCGTCGGCCACGCTCGATGACGCTCTGGCGCCGCTCCTGCGGGAGCCGGCTCGTGCTGCGGTTCTCTGCGATCTCGACGGGACCCTGGCGCCGATCGTGGCCCGGCCCGAGGAGACGGCGGTCCCGGCCGCGGTGCGCATCGCCCTCGCCCGGATCTCGAACCGCTGCGCGCTGACCGCGATCATCAGCGGCCGGCGCGCGATCGACGCCAACCGGATCGTCGGCCTGGAGAAGATCACCTACGTCGGCAACCACGGGCTCGAGGTTCTCTATCCGAACGCGCCCGATCCGACCGCGCTCGTCGAGCTGGGGGCGGCCGCGACCGCCGCGGCATCCTTCGTCGACGACTTCGTCTACGGGCGTCTCCCCGACGCCGGGCTGCGGCGCGAGGACAAGGGGCCGATCGTCGCCCTGCACTGGCGCGAGGCGCCCGACGAGCCGCTCGCCGAGGCGATCGTCGGGCAGATCGCCGCCGAGGCGGAGCGGGCGGGGCTGGCGATCCATCGCGGCAGGAAGGTGATCGAGCTGCGGCCCGCGGTCCGCTTCGACAAGGGTCAGGCCGCCGCCGCCCTACTCGATTCCGCCGATGCCGACGTGGCGCTCTACGCAGGCGACGATCGCACCGACCTCGACGCCTTCGCCGAGCTCGCCGCGCGCCGCGAGCGGGGGACGCTGACCGCTGCGGTCTGCGTCGGCGTCCGCTCCGACGAGGGTCCCGAGGAGCTCGCATCCAAGGCGGACCTGCTGGTCGACGGGCCCGAGGGGATGCTGGCCGTGCTCAAGGCGCTCTCCGGCTGATGCAGTACAAGGACCTGCTTCGCGGAACCGTGTTGCTGGTCGCCTTCGAGGGGACGATCCTCGCCGGCATCTCGGCGTTCGCGATCAACTCGGAGGCCGACGACGTGCTTGCCGCGGTCTCCCTCGCCTGGTGGGCGATCGCGATGGGCATCGGCGTCTGGCTCGGCCGTCCCTCCCGCACCGTGGAGGTCCTCGCCGGCCCGCTCGCGGCGGCCAAGACGGCGACCCAGCTGCCGTCCGAGAGCCCCGCCCGGATCGCCTTCATGCGCCTCTGGCCGGTCGCCCTGTTCGCGATCCTCGCCGGAGTGGCGGCCCCGTTCGTCCCCCAGGTCACCGCGATCGCCGCCGGCTTCGCCTTCGCCGTCGCCGGCACCTGGCGCAACCGCGAGAGCGCCGTCGCCGCGGTCGAGGAGCGCGACGGTGTCTGCTTCTTCATCGAGTACGGCAACGCCTTCGAGGCCGTGAAGCTGATCAGAACCCCGGGCCTGAGAAGAGATGCCCTCCGCTCCTGAGCGGCCCTCTCCACCCAACTAACAGAGCTTCGCCCCTGCTTCCAGGTTTCACTGGGCAACCGACGGAAGCGGACGCGAAGCGGAGC
>CAZXKG010000102.1:8539-9789 GCA_964641695.1 uncultured Conexibacter sp. | reverse complement strand
GCAACCCGGTGTTCATGATCGACGAGATCGACAAGATGGGCGCCGACTTCCGCGGCGATCCCGCGAGCGCGATGCTCGAGGTCCTCGACCCGGCGCAGAACGACTCCTTCCGCGACCACTACCTGGATCTGGACTTCGACCTCTCCGAGGTCATCTTCATCGCCACGGCGAACGTGCTGGACACGATCCCGGCGCCGCTGCGCGATCGCATGGAGGTGATTCAGCTCTCCGGCTACACGGTCGACGAGAAGCTCCAGATCGCCCGCAGCCACCTGGTGCCGCGCCAGATCCCGGAGAACGGGCTGCAGCCGAGTCGGGTCAAGTTCACCGACGCCGGCCTGCGGGCGATCATCGAGGAGTACACGCGTGAGGCCGGGGTCCGCAACCTGGAACGTCAGATCGGGACCGTCTGCCGCAAGCTCGCCCGCCGGGTCGCGGAGGGCTCGAAGAAGCAGGCCGCGAAGCGCGTCAGCGTCTCCGCGAAGCTCGCCCGCGAGCTGCTCGGGCGTCGCCTGTTCTTCGCCGAGTCGCGGCGGCGGACGAGGCGCCCGGGCGTCGCGACCGGCCTCGCCTGGACCCCCGTCGGCGGCGAGGTCCTCTTCATCGAGGCGACCGCGATGCCGGGCTCGGGCCGGCTGACGATCACCGGTCAGCTCGGTGACGTGATGAAGGAGTCGGCGCAGACCGCGCTCTCGCTGCTGCGCACCGATCCCGAGGGCCTCGTCGGCCGGATCGCCGGCGACGCCGCCGACGACGTCGACGGCAAGGACTGGTTCGCCCGGCACGACATCCACGTCCACGTGCCGGCGGGAGCGGTTCCCAAGGACGGCCCATCCGCCGGGATCGCGATGACCGTAGCCCTCGGGTCGCTGATCAGCGGCCGACCCGTCCGCGGTGACGTCGCGATGACGGGGGAGATCACGCTGACCGGCGCGGTGCTGCCGATCGGCGGCCTCAAGGAGAAGTCCCTCGCCGCCCAGCGGGCCGGGATCAAGCGGGTGATCGTGCCCGAGCGCAATCGTGGCGAGGCGGGGGAGATCCCGGGAGAGGAGCTGGGCAAGCTGGAGTTCGTCTTCGTCTCGGAGATCGCGGAGGCGCTCGAGGTGGCGTTGTCGTAGGCGTTCTCGGCGGGAATCCCCTCCCGCGGGTCACACGCCCCCCCAGGCACCTACGCCCGAGAACCACCCACCCACGACCCAGGCAGCGCCCCTGCTTCCAACGTCGTCGGGCAACCGGGAGAACCGGACGCG
>CAZXKG010000102.1:0-8439 GCA_964641695.1 uncultured Conexibacter sp. | reverse complement strand
CAGCGGAGGATTCTCCCGGCAGGTATCTCGCCCCTGCTTCCAACGTCGTCGGGCAACCGGGAGAACCGGACGCGCAGCGGAGGATTCTCCCGGCAGGTATCTCGCCCCTGCTTCCAACGTCGTCGGGCAGCCGCCGTCGCCGCCGGCGAAGCCGGAGCATCTCGTCGGCAGTTGTCTTCCCGCCGGTAGTCTTCACGGTTGTTGGCGTTCTGAGAGGAGACTTCATGGGTGGTAGAACCAAGTCGAAGGCAAAGGCGAGCGAGGCGGTCGAGGCGGCCCGGCCGTACGTGAAGCGGATCGTCGAAGACGAGGATCTGCGCGAGAACCTGCGTGAGGTCTACGAGTCGGGGCGCAAGGCCTACGAGCGGGCATCGGCGACGAAGAAGCCGGCGGATCTTCTCGACGACAAGAAGCTTCAGAACGAGCTGCGCGACGCGAGCGACGCGCTCAAGGCCGTGACCGACGCTCTCCGCGAGCCGGAGAAGCGGAAGCGGTGCGGAGGATCGTCGTTCGCCAAGCTGCTCCTGCTCGCGATCGTCGGCGCGATCCTCGCGCTGGTGTTCAGCGAAGGTTTGCGCAAGGCGCTCCTCGATCAGCTCTTCGGTGCCGAGGAGGAGTTCGAGTACACGACGACCACCACTCCTCCGGCCGCGAGCTAGAACTGCCCGCCACAGAGGAGAAGCGGGAGCTGACCGGCGAGCGCGCCGGTCGCATCGTCGACGCGATGAGGTCGGCGCTGGCGTCGCGCGGCTTCGCCGGTGCCACGTTCGAGCGCGTCGCCGCCGAGGCGGACGTCAGCCGCGGCCTGCTCCACTACTACTTCGGCACCAAGGAGCGGCTGCTGGTCGAGGTGGTGCGCCGCGACACCGAGCTGCGCGTGCAGCGCCTCGACGCCCCGCTCGCGGTCGCCGAGAACGTCGACGACGTGCTCGACGTGCTGATCAGCAGCCTGCTCGACCTGATCGAGAACGAGCCGAGCTTCTTCGTGCTCCTCTTCGAGCTGTTCGCCGCCGGACGGCGCAACCCCGACATCGGGGCCGAGGTTGCGGGCCTCTTCCGCCGCGTCCGCGAGCACGTCGCGGCGATCCTCGAGGAGAAGGACGGCGAGGGCGCCATCTCCCTGCGGTTCGGGGCCGAGCCGACCGTCGCCCTGCTGTTCGCGATCGGCGACGGCGTCGCCCTGCAGGCGATCTCCGAGCCCGATCGCGATCACAGCGAGATCATCGCCGCCGGGCGCGAGGCGGCCCGGCACATCCTCATGGCCTGAGACGGTGGATTCCAAGTTCCCGCACCCCCGGATGACGCGCCCGCCCACTTCGTCGTTCGATCGCCGGATCACCACCCGCACCCTTGTCCGTAGCACCACTGCGCCCTGCGGGTGCGTGCGGCGCCCGGCTTGGTCGTGCCCGCCCCCGGGAGCACGTCGTTTGGGATCAACCATCTGAGCGGTTTCTCGCCCTCGGGGGGCCCGTCAGCCGCCACTCGCCACTGTAGGCTCCGATCTTGGGGCCGATGAGGAGAGAAGAGTGAGGCCGCAGCGTTGAAAGAAGAACGTGGGGATAGCGCGCGTCCGCAGACGCAATCACCACCTGGGAGCGACCGCGCGGTTGAGGGCGGGGAGCGCGGCATGTCCACGGTGGGCCGGATCGCCGTGCTCGCGGCGATCGCGATCGCCTTCGTCGCCGTCGCCCTGCTGATCTTCGGCGGCAACGACGGCTACCGGTACACGATGCTCTTCAAGACCGGCGGCCAGCTCGTCCCCGGCAACGAGGTCCTCGTCGGTGGACAGCGCGTCGGCACGATCGACTCGATCAAGCTCACCGACGACGGTCAGGCGGCGGTCGAGACGACGCTCGACGAGCGGCTTCACGAGGGCACGACCGCGGTGATCAGGCAGACGTCGCTCTCCGGCGTGGCCAACCGCTACGTCTCGCTGACGATGGGCCCCGACAACGGCCCCGAGCTCCCGGCCGACTCGACGATCGGCGGCGAGGACACGACGGCGCCGGTCGACATCGATCAGCTCTTCAACATCTTCCGCCCCCGGGAGCGGCGAGCCCTGCAGAAGTTCATCCAGGGGAACGCGACCGTCTACGCCGGCAAGGGCGAGCTGGCCAACGAGGCCTACGAGTTCCTCAACCCCGCCCTGAGCACCTCGGAGACCCTCTTCCGCGAGATCTCCAGCGACTCGGTCGCGCTCGAGCGGTTCCTGGTCTCCGGCTCGCAGGTGTTCGGCGCCCTCGCCGACCGTCGCACCGACCTCAGCGCGCTGATCGCCAACGCCAACCAGACCCTGCAGGCGATCTCCAACCGCAACGAGGATCTCGATCGCTCCCTGGTCGCCCTCCCGGGAACCCTGCGGCAGGGCAGCACCACCTTCGTCAACCTGCGCGCGGCGCTCGACGATCTCGACCCGCTCGTCGCCGCGGCCAAGCCCGCGACCAAGGATCTGGCGCCGTTCCTGCGCCGCCTGCGGGGCGTCGCGAACCAGTCCGTTCCGGTGTTCAGCGACCTCTCCGACGTAGTCCGCAAGCCCGGCGCGAACAACGACCTCGCCGACACGCTCGCCGAGCTCCCGCGGACGCGGAAGGCGGGCAACGTGGCGCTTCCCGCCGCGATCACCGCCATGGACGTGACCCAGGACGACGTCCAGCGCCTGCGGCCGTACACGCCCGACCTGCTCGCCTGGCTGGCGAAGTTCGGGCAGGCGTCCGCCTACTACGACGGCAACGGCAACTACGCGCGGGCCCAACCGTCGGCGACGAACATCTTCTCCTACAACGGCGGCTCGCTCGATCCTCAGTACGAATCGCCGCAGTTCCCGGTTTCCGCTTCGGCTCCGTATCTCCTCAGCCCGATCATGAGGTGCCCCGGCGGCGGCTCCGCGCCCGCCCCCGACGGCTCGAACCCCTTCGATGACAACGGGCTGCTGTCCGGCGATTGCGACATGGCGCAGGTGCCGCCCGGGCCATGAGACGGATCGTTCTCATCGGGGCCCTGGTCGTCGCTGCGGTCGTGGTCGTCGTCGCCGTCTCCTCCGCCCGGGACGGGGAGGGCGACGGGGACTACGTGATCCGCGCCTACTTCGACAACGCCGGCTTCCTCGTCGAGGGGGAGGACGTGCGGATCGCCGGCGCCACGGTCGGATCGGTGAAGGACGTCGCGGTCACGTTGCCGGGAGAGCCGGTGCGGCAGGACGGCGCGCCGGCCCCCGGGAAGGCAGTCGCCACGCTCTCGATCAGCGATGAGGGGTTCCAGGACTTCCGCGTCGACGCCTCCTGCCTGATCCGCCCGCAGTCGCTGCTCGGCGAGAAGTACGTCGACTGCCTGCCGACCCAGCCGCGGGCGCCGGGGTCGGCCACGCCGGCGGAGATCGAGCCGATCGCGGAAGGCGAGCCCGGGGAGGGGGAGTACGCGCTGCCGCTCGAGAACAACGGCAAGGCGGTGGACCTCGACCTCGTCAACAACATCACCCGCGAGTCGGAGACCGACCGGTTCAGGCTGATCATCAACGACCTCGGCGCCGCGCTCGCCGCCCGTGGCGATGACCTCGCGGAGGTGATCCGCAGGGGGAACCCCGCGCTCGAGCAGACCGACGAGGTGCTGGGTCAGCTCGCCGCCCAGAACCGCGAGCTCGCCCGGCTCGCGGCCGACTCCGATCGGATCCTCGAGCCGCTCGCGCGGGAGCGCAGATCGCTCTCGGGGTTCATCAACAACGCGGCCGTCGCCGGCGCGGCGACGGCCGAGCGCCGAGAGGATCTGGTCGCGGGCTTGCGGGCGCTTCCGCAGGGCCTCACCGAGGTTCGCGCGACGATGGAGGAGCTCCGCCGGTTCGCCGAGGCCGGCACCCCGCTCGCCACCGATCTGCGGGCGGCGGCTCCGGGCTTGACCGGCGCGACCAAGGCGCTGCAGCCCTTCTCCAAGGCCACGACCACGGCCCTCCTGAGCCTCGGGGATGCGGCGGAGGAGGCCGGGCCCGACCTGGCCGCGTCCAGGTCGGTGATCCGCCGCCTCGGCAACCTGGCGGAGACCTCGCTGCCCGGCGCCAGGAGCCTCGACAAGACGCTCACCACCCTGCGGAAGACCGGCGGCATCGACCACCTGATGGACTTCGTGATCAACACGTCGAACGTCTTCAACGGCTTCGACCAGTTCGGGCACTACCTGCGTGGGCAGATCCAGATCACGAACTGCATCGACTACTCGATCTCCGCGACGACCGGCTGCGGAGCCAACTGGGTGGACGCGCAGACCAGCGCCGCCTTCGACGGCCCCGCGCCGCCTCCGACCAAGAAGACGATCCGCAACCGTCAGGCAGCCGAACGGGCCACCGACGACATGCTCGAGTTCCTGGTGAAGCCCTGATGAGGCGCAGCTCCACTCCCGCCGCCGCCTTCCGCAACCCGACGGTGATCGGCGCGATGGCGGTCCTGATCACCGTCGTCGCGGTCTTCTTGGCTTACAACGCCAACAAGGGCCTCCCCTTCGTCGAGTCGTACCGGTTGACGGCGACGGTGCCCAACGCGGAGGCGCTCGTTCCCGGCAACGAGGTTCGGATCGGCGGCGTCCGCGTCGGCGTGGTCGAGGACATCACCCCCGCCGCGGGTCCCGACGGGACGTTCGACGCCGCGCTCGCCCTGAAGCTCGACAAGTCGGTCGAGGAGCTGCCCGTCGACTCCACGCTGCTGATCCGATCGCGTTCCGCGCTCGGCCTGAAGTACCTGCAGATCGTCCGCGGGGACTCCGACGAGGGCTATCCGGAGGGATCGGTGCTGCCGGTCTCCTCGGCCACGCCCGAGCCGGTCGAGATCGACGAGTTCCTCAACACCTTCGACGAGCCGACCCGGGTAGCGATCCAGGAGAACCTGACCGAGTTCGGCAACGCCCTCGCCGGCCGCGGCCCCGACCTCAACCTCGCCATCGGCTCGCTGAAGCCGTTGCTGCCCCGCCTCGAGAGCGTGATGAGGAACGTCTCCAGCCCGAGGAGCGGGATCGCGCCGTTCTTCTCGGCGTTGGCGAGGACCGCGGCCGCCGTCGCTCCCGTCGCCGAGCAGCAGGCGCAGGCGTTCGTCAACCTCGACATCACCCTGGCCGCGTTCGCCGACGTCGCTCGCCCCTACATCCAGGACTCGATCACCGAGGGACGGCGAGCGCTCGACACGGCGATCGTGACCCTGCCGCGGATCAGGCCCTTCCTGGCCAACACGCGACGCCTGTTCGTGGATCTGCAGCCGGGCGCTCGCGTCGCGGCAACGTCGGCGGACGACATCGAAGCCGCCCTGCGGGCAGGGATCCCCGTCCTCCGCGCCTCTCCGATCCTGAACGAGCAGCTGCCTCCGACCGCGGCCTCGCTGCTCAGGTTCAACGACGATCCCGACGTGCGCCTCGGCCTCGACCGGATCACCGACCTCGCCGACGCGCTCGATCAGCCGTTGCGCTTCATCGGGCCGGCCCAGTACGTCTGCAACTACGCGACGCTGCTGTTGCGCAACGTGACGAGCCTGGAGAGCCAGGGCAACTCGACCGGCAACTGGCAGCGGATCAGCGCGATCGGCTCTCCTAGCGGACCGAACAACGAGGGCAGCCCGTCATCGGCGCCGGCATCGGGCGGGGGGGCGGACCCGCGCAACTTCCTCCACGTCAACCCCTATCCGAACACGGCGTCGCCGGGTCAGACCTTCGAGTGCGAGGCGGGTAATGCCGTCTACACGCCGGGGCGAACGATGATCGGCAACGTCCCGGGCAACCAGGGGATCGTCACCGAGGGTCAGATCCCCAGCCAGCTGAAGGGGAAGCGCTGATGGCCGCCGTTCCCGATCCGAAGAAGCGCGACTACAACGAGGCGATCTACCACCGTCGCCCGGGCGGTCTGAGCTTCTTCAAGACGGGCTTGGTCGTCGTCGTGCTCGCCCTCATCGTCGGCTATCTCGCCTTCGCCAAGCAGCTGCCCTGGAGCAGTCCGGGCTACGAGCTCAACGCGACCTTCACCAACGCGAGCACCCTCCGCGTCGACTCGCCCGTGCGGATCGCCGGCGTGAACGTGGGGAAGGTGACCGGGGTAGAGCGGCAGGGAGAGGGTGCGAAGGTCACCTTCACGGTCGAGGAGGACGGGCGGCCGATCCATGACGACGCGCGGGTGACGATCCGTCCGCGCCTGTTTCTGGGAGGGAACTTCTTCCTCGACCTGCGCCCCGGCAGCCCCGGCTCCCCCGACCTCGACTCCGGCGGCAGCATCCCTAGCACCCAGACCGCGGTCGCGGTCGAGCTGGATCAGATCCTGACCGCCCTGCAGCGTCCGGATCGCGCGAACCTGCGTCGCCTGCTCGACGGCTACGGCTCCGCGCTCTACGACGAACCCACCCCGGCGCAGGATCGTGGCCAGGATCCCGAGGTCCGGGGGCTGTCGGCGGCCGAGGCGCTGAACGGCGCCTTCGAGTACGGCGGGCGCGCCGGCAAGGGATCCTCGCTGGTCAACGAGGCGCTGCTCGGGGAGCAGGCCGGCGACCTGCGGAAGCTGATCCGCGCGAGCAGCGTCACCTTCGGCAAGCTCGCCTCGCGTCAGACCGAGCTGCGCGAGCTGATCACCAACTTCGCGATCACGACCGGCGCCTTCGCGGCGGAGTCGGCGAGCCTCGAGCAGACGCTCGCCGAGCTGGCGCCGACCGCCGAGCAGGCGCAGGGCCAGCTGGTCTCCATCAACGCGAGCTTCCCGCCGTTGCGAGCCTTCGCTCGCGCGCTGACGCCAAGCGTCGAGGAGCTGCCGGCGACGATCGAGGCCGGGAACCCGTGGCTCATCCAGGCGAGCCGGCTTCTCACCCGCGACGAGCTCGCCGGGGTCGCCGCGAACCTGCGCGCGTCCACCCCCGACCTCTCCCGCGGCACCGCGAACCTGACGACCCTGCTGACGGGGCTGGGGCTGACGAGCCGTTGCTTCAGCAGGGTGCTCGAGCCGACCGGGAACGTCGTCATCGACGACGACTTCGCCACCGGCCAGAGCAACTTCAACGAGTTCCTCTACGGGCTCGTCAGCCAGGCCGGGGAGGGCGCCGTCTTCGACGGCAACGGACCGTTCCTGAGGGTGCAGCCGGGAGCCGGCAGCCAAGCGGTGAGCACCCCGATCCCCGGCGGCTTGACCAACGACGACGTCCTCTACGGGAACTCGATCGCGCCGCCGCTCGGCACGCAGCCGCCGAAGCCGTCGAAGAAGCCGCCGGTGCGGACCGACTTCGCCTGCCACCGCAACGACGTGCCTGACCTCAACGGCCCCCGGGCGCAGGTCGGCCCGCCGAACCCCGCCCCGATCTCCAACTTCCCGTTCGCGCCATGAGAGGAGGTGTGACGGCATGAAGAAGGCGCTCAAGGACTACAGCCGCGATTTCATCGCGGTGCTCGTGCTCGCCGCGATCGGGCTGGCGACCCTGTTCATCGTCCTCTCCCAGCAGAGCGCCGCCCTGCCCTCGTGGCTGCCACTGCTGAGCGAGGACCGCTTCGAGATCGAGGCCGAGTTCCAGACGGCGCAGGCGGTGACGCCGGGGCAGGGGCAGACGGTCAACCTCGCCGGGGTCAAGGTGGGTGACGTCAGCGGCGTCGACCTGGTCGACGGCGTCGCAGTCGTCTCGATGGACATCGACAACGACTACGCCGGCCTGATCCACCCCGACGCCTCCGCGCTCCTGCGACCGCGCACCGGGTTGCAGGACATGACGGTCGAGGTCGATCCCGGGACCGGCGGTGAGTCGGTCTCGGAGGGGTTCACGATCCCGCTGGCCAACACCGCGCCGAACGTCAACCTCGATCAGATCCTCGCCTCCCTCGACGGCGACACCCGCGCCTACCTGCGGCTTCTGCTCGCCGGCGGCGCGGAGGCGCTCGGCACGGAGAAGAAGAGCGACGAGTTCGCCGCCCTGCTGCGCCGCTTCCAGCCGACCATCCGCGACATCGCGAAGATCACCGACGAGGTCTCCAAGCGCCGCCGGAACATCGCTCGGGTCGTCACCAACTTCAAGCTGATCGCCGAGGAGCTGGGTAGCTCGGAGACGAACCTCACCGGCTTCGTCGAGACCCAGAACGAGGTCTTCGGCGCGTTCGCCGAGTCGGAGCAGGCGCTGCGGGCGTCGCTGCGGGAGCTTCCCTCGACCCTGCGGGAGACCCGCGGCGCCCTCGACGCCTCGGCGGCGTTCTCCGACGAGCTCTCGCCGGCGCTGACGGAGCTGATCCCCCAGGCGGAGGCGCTCGGGCCCGCCCTGCGCGCCACGCGGCCGATGTTCGAGCGCACCCTGCCGTCGATCCGCGATCAGATCCGCCCGTTCACCCGCGAGGTTCGCCCGTTCACCCGCGAGGTGAAGAAGGTGGCGGCGCCGCTTGCCGACTCGGCGGGCCGCCTGGGCAGCAGCCTGACCGAGCTCAACCAGATCCTCAACGCGCTCGCCTACCAGCCAC
>CAZXKG010000101.1:1222-9808 GCA_964641695.1 uncultured Conexibacter sp. | reverse complement strand
CCTCGAAGAAGTCGATGTGCGCGTTGAAGAAGAACGAGAGCCGCGGCGCGAACTCGTCGACGTCGAGCCCGCGCTCGACTGCGCGTTCGACGTAGGTGAGGCCGTCCTTGAGCGTGAAGGCGAGCTCCTGCTGGGCGGTCGCTCCCGCCTCGCGGATGTGGTATCCGCTGATCGAGATCGGATGCCACAGCGGCATGTCGGTGGCGCAGTACTCGACCATGTCGGTGACGAGGCGCATCGCCGGCTCGATCGGGAAGCACCATTCCTTCTGAGCGATGTACTCCTTGAGGATGTCCGTCTGGATCGTCCCGCCGAGCTTCTCCGGCCCGATGCCCTTCTCCTCGGCGGCGACTACGTAGAAGGCGAGCAGGATCGCGGCCGGCGCGTTGATCGTCATCGACACCGTGACCTCGTCGAGTGGGATCCCGTCGAAGAGGGTGAGCATGTCGTCGACTGTGTCGAGCGCGACGCCCTCCACGCCGACCTCGCCGAGCGAGCGGGCGTGGTCGGAGTCCAGGCCCATCAGCGTCGGCATGTCGAAGGCGGTCGAGAGGCCGGTCTGCCCGTGCTCGAGCAGGTAGCGGAAGCGCTGGTTGGTCTCCTCGACGGTGCCGAATCCCGCGAACTGGCGCATCGTCCACAGGCGTCCGCGATACATCGAGGGGTAGACGCCGCGCGTGAACGGGTAGTCGCCGGGCAGGCCCTCGTCCTGATCGGCATCGTGATCGGCCAGATCCTCGGCGGTGTAGAGCGCCTTGATCGGATGTCCCGACTGCGTCTCGAAGGGAACGTCTCGCTCCCGCGATTTCGCGTAGAGCTCCCGCTCCCATTCCTGCAGGCTCATGGTCGTCTTCACGTCTGACATCTGCTCTCTCCGCTTCTCCGGTTCGTCCTCAGGGCGCCGAGAGCGATGATACTTGGACGTCAAACAGTTGGGAAGGCGACACGTTTTCGCGCGGCGGGTCGTCCGCACTGCACCGTGATCCGGCCCACATACGGGCGAAATCCGACCCAGTGCCGAGCAGGCCGGCTCCCGGGAGAGGTCTCTAGATCGTGCCGCCGGTGGAAGCCGGGCCGCCGAGGCCGCCACGCCGTCCGCCGGTGATCGTTGCCTCGAACTCCTCGGCGGTGAAGGTGCCGACGACCTCGTTGGCGGTCGCGTATCGGTAGAGGGCGACGCCGAAGATCACCGAGATCGCGGTTTGGACGATCATCGCCACGGCGATGATGATCACGCCGAGGGCGACCAGGATGGCGCCGGCGAAGCCGCTGCTCGCCCATACGGCGATGCCGCCGAAGACGAGCGCGAGCCCGGGCAGGAAGCCGATCAGGAAGGCGAAGCCGCCGATCGCGACGTTGCCGGTGACCTGCTCGCCCCACTTCTTGGCGAACAGCCCGGAGGAGCGCTTGATGGTCGCGAACGGGCCGAGACCTTCGAGTGCGATCACCGGGACCGCCATGAAGGTGACCAGCGACCAGCCGACCTGGAGCAGGCCGCCGAAGATGATGCCGGCGATGCCGCCCTTGTCCTGGAGGATGCCGATGATCGTGCCGACCACGGTCGAGACGATCGCCCAGCCTGCGATCGGGCCGAAGCGACCGCGCGCCGCGACCATACCGGCGCCGAAGCTGGTCGGTCGGTCGTGCAGCGCGTCGTCCGCGCAGCCCGCCAGGCCGACGTTGAAGAAGGTTCCGATCAGCGCCAGTACGTAGAGGCCGAGGATCGCGAGGATCGCGCCTGCGACGGTGCTGTCCTCCTCGATCAGGTAAAGCCCCGGGGCGAAGATGACGATCGTCATCAACGCCGCGGCGATGCCGCCGAAGATCGGGAACTTCACCAGCGCCTTGTTGCTTCGCAGCACCGCCGCGCTCTTCCTCGTCAGCCCCCAGCCTCGCTTGATCCGTTTCATGGGGCGCCTATCGGCCCGGGCCCGGAAGATCTTGACTCGCGGGCGTCTCTACCCTTGGTCCTCGCAATGGCGATCGCGATCGCATCCAACCTCGGCATCCACGTCGGCGGCGAGCCCCTCTTCGAGGACGTCTCGTTCAAGCTCGAACCGCGCGACCGGATGACCCTCGCCGGGCGCAACGGCGCCGGCAAGTCGACCCTGCTCAGGATCCTCGCCGGCGAGCTCCTGCCCGACAGCGGCAACCTGACCCTGGGCAAGGGCAGGCGCCTCGCGCTGCACGACCAGCGCCCACCGAGGGACGCCGAGGTCTCGCTCGGCACCTACGTCTTCTCCGGGCGGGCGGACATGATCGAGACCGAGGCCGAGCTGGAGCGGCTGGAGCGGGCGATGTCCGAGGGCGACTCGACGACGGAGACGCTCGAGGCCTACTCCGCGGCGCAGGCCCGGCTCGAGTCGGCGGGTGGGTATCGCTGGCGGGACCAGGTGCAGGCGGTGCTCAACGGCCTCGGGTTCGACCCCGAGCAGTCCGAGCGCTCGCTCGCGACCTTCTCGGGCGGCGAGCTGACCCGCGCCTCGCTCGCCCGGGCGCTGGCCGCCCGCCCCGATCTGCTGCTGCTCGACGAGCCGACGAACCATCTCGACATCCCCTCCCTGGAATGGCTCGAGAGCTACCTGGTCGATCTCGAGGCGGCGGTCGTCCTGGTCGCCCACGACCGCTGGTTCCTCGAGTCGGTGGGGACCTCGGTGCTCGAGCTGGAGGCCGGGAGGGCCCGCTTCTTCTCCGGTCCGTGGCACGCTTGGCGCCGCGAGCAGGCTGCCCGCGAGATCGCGCTCGGCAAGGCGATCGAGCGTCAGAAGGCCGAGATCGCGCGGATGGAGCAGTTCGTGGAGCGGTTCCGCTACAAGGCCACGAAGGCTCGTCAGGCGCAATCGCGCGTCAAGCAGATCGACAAGATCAAGCAGGACGCGGCCTCTCGCGACCCGCGCGATCAGCGGGTCATGCGCTTCTCCTTCCCCGAGCCGACCCGCACCGGGAAGTTCGTCTTGAAGATGGAGGCGGCACGGATCGAGGTGCCGGGCAGGATCCTCCTCGACGGGGTGAGCCTGCGCGTCGAGCGAGGCGAGCACGTCGTCGTCGTCGGGCCGAACGGAGCCGGCAAGACGACCCTGGTGGAGACCCTCGCTGGGCACCGTCCGCCGGCCGCGGGCAAGTTCGCGATCGGTCACAACGTCGAGATCGGCTACCTCTCCCAGCACGCCGATACCGCCGCCGGGGACGGGACGGTCCTCGACGCCGTGCAGCGCGGCACCGGCTTGAGCGGGCAGAAGGCGCGCGACCTGCTCGGCGGCTTCCTCTTCTCCGGGCGGGAGGTCGACAAGCGCCTCGCCGACATCTCCGGCGGCGAGCAGCGCCGGCTGTCCCTGGCGATCCTGGTCGCCTCGGGGGCGAACGTCCTGGTTCTCGACGAGCCCACCAACCACCTCGACGTCGAAAGTAGGGAGGCGCTCGAGGACGCCCTGCTCGAGTTCAAGGGCGCGGTGATCCTGATCTCCCACGATCGCGCGTTGCTGGAGGCCGTCGGCACGAGGACGATCGTCTGCGAGGACGGGCAGCTGCAGAGCCATCTCACCGGCTGGGCGGAGTATCAGCGCGAGCGCGACGAGCGCGAAGCCGCCGAGCGCGAAGCTGCCGCCTCACGTTCGGCGGGGGCGAAGGCGGAGGCGCGTGGCGGCGGAGGCTCGTCCGCGGTCAGATCGAAGAGTCGCGGTCCGTCGAAGAACGCCTTGCGCCAGGTCGCCTCGATCGAGAAGCAGATCGAGCGTGCCGAGTCCGCCCTCGGCGAGCTCGAGGACGAGCTCGCGGATCCCTCGGCCTGGTCGAGCCCGACCAGCTCAGAGCGCAACAGCAAGCGCCACGACGCTGCCAAGAAGGCGGTCCAGGACCTCTACGACCGGCTCGAGGAGGCGGAGGCGAAGCTCCCGCCCCCAGGGGAGAACGGGGTAGACCGCGCCCGGGTGGGCTCTACTTCGGCGGCAGCTGCTTCTTGAAGAAGGCCATCGCGTCCTGCTCGGCTGCACCGACGATCTCCGAGTGGGTCACACCGGGGAAGGTGACGTAGTCGACCGAGTCGTTGAGCTCGGTGAGCTGACCGTTGAGCAGGTCGGTGAAGTGGGGGATGACCGTGGTGTCGCTCAGTCCCTGGGCGAGCAGGACCGGCACCGGGATCTTCACGGCGGGGTTCATCTTCCCCAACACCCCGTAGAGGGCGGTCGTGTCGGCACCGGGCGCGATCAACTTGGCCGGAGCCAGCCCGCCGAAGCTGGTCGGCTCGGCGAGCTGCGGCAGGCAGAGCGTGTTCACCTGCGGGAAGAGGGCGTTGGCCTCGGGCGTGAGGATCGATGCGATCTCGATCTGCTTCGACGCGGTCGAGGCGCCCTTGAAGATCAGGGCGGCGAGGCCCGAGAGCGCGCTCGGCTGCTGCAGCGCCGGAAGCAGCTGCGCCTGTTCGAGGAGGTGCGAGGCGGGAGCGTAGGAGACGGTTCCGCGAAGCTTCAGCTTCGGCGTCCACTTCGCCGCGAGGCTCGCCGCGAACAGGGCGGACTGCCCGCCCTGCGAGTGGCCGGCGATCAGGAACCGCTTGCCGATGCTCGCGTCGAGCTGGCGAGCGGCGCTGACGATGTCGAGCACCCCACGACCCTCGGAGACCCCGATCAGGTAAGGGTGCGGCCCGGGCGTTCCCAGGCCGGGGAAGTCCGTACGTGCCACCGCGTAGCCGGCTTTGACCCACGCCTGAAGCTGCGGGTCGACGTAGTCGATGTAGGGGGCGACGGGGCTCTTGGTCCCGGCGCGAGTGGGAGCGCAGGAATCGGCGACGCCGGTGGTTCCGTGCGCGTAGGAGATCAGCGGCCAGCCCTGCTTCGGCGCCTTGCCCTTGGGGATGCTGATCGAGCCGGAGACGGCGATCGCCTTGCCCTGGGGGCTCTTCGAGGTGTAGAGCAGTGTGCGGTTCTTCTTGGCGCCGGCGATCGGGGCGAGCTTGGTCGACTTCCGCTGCCAGATCAGCTTGCCGTGCCCCTTCGGCATCTTCTTCGGTGGCTGGTAGAACTTCGCGCCCTGCGGTGCCTTCTGGCTGCGCTTGGCGGCCGGAGCGTCGCCCGCCGCGACCAGCGCCAGGGCGAGCAGGGCGGTGAGGAGCATCGCGGTCGCCGTGAGGACGTACCTGCTCGAGGTGGTTGTGGCTTCGGTCGTCCGCGTCATCGCGAGTCGCTGCTGCATGGGTGACACATCGGCAACTCTATTGCTCGCCTGCAGCCTCGGCTGCAACCTTGCGGCGATGCTCCTCCTGCAGCTCGTGCAGGAGCGGCTTGATCAGCATGTAGGTGAGCCAGACCCCCAAGGCGAAGAGCGGCAGTCCGCCGACGACCCGGGCGACGGCCAGGGCCCCCACCGACTCAGTCAGATACAGGGGGAGCTGGATCGAGAAGCGGAACGTGAAGATCCCGACCCAGACCCAGCTCGCTCGCGTGTACATGCGACGACGCTCGGGGTCCTGGTACCAGCGTCGGTCCTCGCTGGTGAAGACCATGACCAGCAGGCCGATCAGCGGCTTGCGGATCACGATCGAGGTCAGGTAGACGAGCGCCGAGCCGATGTTGAGCAGGATCCCCGGAAGGAAGAAGTCCTCCGCGTTGCCGGTTCGCTGGGCGACGAAGGCGCCGATCGCGACCCCGATCACCCCCGAGAGCGCGAACTGGGTCGTTTGGCGCCTCAGCAACCGGGCCAGCGCCAGCACGGCGCTGATCGCGACCGCGACGATCCCTGCGGTGAGGATGTCGTCCCGCCCCGAGACCGTCCAGACGATCGTGAAGGCGACGAAGGGGACGGTCGCCTCGAGGATGCCGAGCACGCCGCCGACCGTGTCGAGCAGCGACGGCGGTCGATCGGGATCCTCGGTGAGCCATCGGGGACGCCGTTCCATGGGGTCGGGAAGCTAGCGGTCTCGGAGTCAATCCGGGTCAGGGGCCCAGGGACGTGAGCGGCTTGCCGTCCTGGCGGCGGTAGGCGTTAGCCGGCGTTGGTGATGGGTAACGCCCTGCGCCCCCGATCCCGCCGCTCAGGTCACGGTCGTCGCAGTGACGGTCTCCGGGATCACCTCGGCCGCGTCGGGCTTGGTGATCTCGAGCGTCAGCTTCGCCGTCTCCTGCGGGCACTCGATCTGCGGCATGTGGCCGATTCCCTCGAGGTCGAGCCACTCGGCGTCGGGGGTGATCTCGTGGAAGCGCGAGGAGAGGTGGCGCTTGGGCAGGATCCGGTCCTCGCTGCCCCAGGCGATCCTGATCGGTACGTCGAAGGGCTCGAGGTCGGGCCAGCCGTCGACGTCGGCCTGATCCAGCAGCGGTCCCGCGGCCGGGCAGTTGGCGGCGGAATGGATCAGCCAGGCGGCGGTCTGCGCCGGGATCTTGGACCCGTCGGCGACCACGTCGCGCAAGGCGATCTTGCGGGTGCCCGGCCGCTTGATCGACCAGAGGGCGAGGTCGAGGTGGTTCTTCATCATCCACTGCGAGCGACGGAAGCCCTTGTAGGTGCGCATCGCCGCGGGGGGCCTGTCCTCCCAGCCGCCCGCCGGGCTGAGCAGGACCAGCGACTTGGCTCGGCCGCGTGCAGCCAGCTCCAAGGCGATCCAGCCGCCCAGCGAGTTGGCGAGGATGTGCGACTTCTCCAGACCCGCGGCGTCCATGTCCCGTTCCGCCTCGTCGACCAGGTTCTCCAGCCGAGTTGCCGCATCGGGGATCCGGCCGTCGCAGTGCCCGTAGAGGCTCAGCGCGATCATCTCGTGGTGAGGCGTCAGGTGGGGAGCGACCAGCTCCCACGTACGCCAGCTGTCGGTGATGCCGTGGATGCAGAGGAGCGGCTCCCCGCTGCCCCCGCGGAAGTAGGTACCGGCGCCGTCGACGCCCGCTGAGCCAACGTACTCCGTGCCTACGTACTCGAGCTCGCTCATCCGTTCATCTCCTCCAATCGGATCGCGAGACGGTTCATTCCGTACCCGCGTGCGGCGGCCGCAGCCGCCAGGAAGTCGGTGGGAAGGTCTGGCGGGAGCTCGACCGGCGCCTCCTGGAGGCGGGCGATCTCCCGGTAGGCGAGGAGCTCCTCGCGATGGTCGTGCAGGGCGCCGCGGATGCGGGGCGTCGACTCGAGCAGCGGAGCGTCGAGCAGAGCATCGAGGGTGCCGTGGTCGTCGAGCAGCGAGGCCGCCGTCTTCTCGCCGATCCCCCTGGCGCCGGGGAGGCCGTCGGAGGGGTCGCCGCGAAGGGCGATGAAGTCCGGCACCTGGGCCGGGTCGATGCCGTAGCGGGCGCGGACCTCGTCGGCGTCGACGACCTCGGCCCCCGCCTTGCCGGTTCTCACGTAGAGGACGCTGACCGAGTCGTCGACGCACTGATACAGGTCGCGGTCGCCGGTCATGATCAGGGTGTGGCCGCCGGCCTCGGTCTCGAGTTTCGCCAGCGACCCGAGCAGGTCGTCGGCCTCGAGCTCGTCGGTGTCGGCGATCGCCCAGCCGAAGGCCGCGAAGAAGGGCCGGGCAGCGGCGAACTGCGGCTCGAGCAGGTCGGGTATCTCGGGCCGGTCGGCGTGGTAGCCGGCGTAGAGCTCGACCCGATAGGGAGCGGCGTCCGGCCCGAAGCACATGACGACGGCGCGGGGCGAGTGCTCGATGACCTCGCGAAGCACGAGGTTCGCGGTTCCGAGCAATGCGTTCACGACCATGCCGTCGGTCCCGGTGATCGTCTTGGGCAGGCCGAAGAACGCCCGATAGAGCATCGAGGGCGCGTCGACGACAAGCAGCGGTCCCGGCACGGAGGAGAAGGTACCGCGTGAGCCGTGCGCGTGGCGAGTTGTTGACTTTGCGACAACGGCGGTCGTCCACCGAGCTGTACTGCCCGATGTTCGTCGGCGGGCGATGAGCCGGGCAGCGTGCCCGGCGGTGGCGATCGTCGGCGTCGAGCGCGATCTCGGCCGCTTGCGGGCGAAGCGGGAATCGGTCTCCCCCGCGCTAGGGGACGACGTCGCCGAGCAGGTCGCCTCTCATCTGGGGGACTCGGTCTCTCCCCGAGCTGGGGGACGACACCCCACGCCACGTCCGTCAGCCCGGGAACGTTCCGCTCACCCTTCCGGCAGGCGTGAGCGGAACGAAACCCGGCACCTGCGGGAACTTCGTTCCCTTCAGCGGATCCGCCGGCTTGAGGGGAACGTTTTTCCCACGGATGAACGCTCGGACCCCGACGAGACGGCCGCGGCGAGCCGCCTGAGCCTCAGTCGATCAGCCGCTTGCTCAGCCTGTTGATCGCCAGCCTCCAGGCGAAGATCGCCAAGAGCGCGAGCGCAGCCACCCGCAGCAGGTCGACCGTCTCGAAGCCGAAGCAGGCGTTGCGGACCAGGGTGACGAGCTGGTAGAGCGGGTTGAACTGGGCGGCGAACTGCGCCCACTCGGGGAGCTGGTCGATCGGGAAGAAGGTGCCTGCGACCAGGAAGAGGGGGGTGATCAGCAGCGTCTGGAAGTAGCTGAACTGGTCGATCTTGGCGACGCTCGCCGCGATCGTGATCCCGAACCCGGCGAAGGCGAGGGAGCTGACGAAGCAGAAGAACGGTACGAGCAGCATCCCCGGCGCCGGC
>CAZXKG010000101.1:0-1212 GCA_964641695.1 uncultured Conexibacter sp. | reverse complement strand
CAGCGGGAACGTCCCGAACACGGCGGTCCGCAGGGCGATCCACAGCATCTCGGCGGTGACCAGCTCGTCGACGTCGACCGGCGCCGCGAGGATCGCGTCGTAGGTCCGCTGGAAGCGATGCTTGACGAACGTCCCGAACATCGCCGGGAAGATGCTCGAGAAGATCACCGCGATCGCGACGATCCCGGTCCCGACGAACTGCACGTACTCGATCCCGTCGACGTCCGTCACCAGCGTCGATCCCAGGCCGATCCCGAACGCGAACAGGTAGACGAGCGGCTCGACCATGCTCGTGAACGTGGTGCTCTTCCAGAAGGTCCGGAAGTTGGCCACCTCGCGGCTCATAACCCCGAGGACCGCCGCCGGTTCGATCCGCCTCATTCCAGCTCCTCCCCGGTGAGCAGCACGAAGACGTCCTCCAGCGAGGCCTTGCGGACGACGGCGTCGGCCGGCACCACCTCGTCGGGAGCGCGCTCGACGCCGACGATCGCCACCGCCGGGCCCGCCGCCCGAACCGTCGCTCCGGCCGCCTCCGCCGCGGCACGGACCTCTGCTCGCCTCTGCGGCGGTCCGTAGTACTCGGCGGTCCGTTCCCCGGCGTGGGCGGCGACCAGGTCGGCGGGCGTGCCGCGAGCGATCACCTCACCCTGCGACATCAGCGCGATCTCGTCGGCGAGCCGCTCGGCCTCCTCGATGTAGTGGGTCGACATCAGGATCGTCGCGCCCTCGTCCCGCAGCCCCTCGATCAACCCCCAGATCTCGGTTCTCACCTGCGGGTCCAGGCCCACCGTCGGCTCGTCGAGCAGCATCAGCCTCGGCCGGTGGACGAGGCCGCGGGCGATCAGCAGCCGCCGCCGCATCCCGCCGGAGAGCTGGTCGACGGCGTCCCTGCGCCGATCGGTCAGCCGCGCCAGCGCCAGCGCTCGATCGACCGCCTCCTCCAGATCGTCCACCCGGTAGAGGCGGGCGAAGACCCGCAGGTTCTCCTCGACCGTCACCTCGATGTCGAGGTTGTCGAGCTGTGGAACCACGCCCATCTCGGCTCGCGCCCGCTTGGAATCCGCCGGCAGCGTGTGACCGAGCACGTGGATCCGTCCGGAGTCGGGGATCGTCTGTCCGGTCAGCATCCGCATCGTCGTCGACTTGCCGGCGCCGTTGGGGCGATCGAGGCCGTCCGCGGCCTGGACCTCGTGGTGCCGAGGGGAACCTGCC
>CAZXKG010000100.1:0-9895 GCA_964641695.1 uncultured Conexibacter sp. | reverse complement strand
CGACCCTTGACTCCTCTGGGCAGGTGTTGGCTGCGTAGTTGGCTCGGGAGCAGATCCGGCCTAGGCGTTCTTGGTCTAGGAGGAGGCCTTGCGGTAGGGCTACCTCGACGCTCTTGATGTTGGCGTCGCCCTCGTTGAAGGAGAGCTTGGCGTTCAACGGTGGGTGGGCGTTGGGCTTGGTGTCCTTCTTCGCCTTGCCGAAGTCGAGCTTCAGCTTCGGGCTGAAGCCGAGCGAAGCGCACTCGCCGACCTGGAAGCGGTTGGTGAGAGCTGCGCTCTTGCCGTGGCTGCCCTGGATCTGGGCAGTGATCTGCTTCTCGGAGCAGTCGGTGGGGTTGACGCCGTCATGGTCAACCCTGACCCGGATATCACGGACCTTGAGCGGGACTCCGTGGAGGATCTGAGGCAGCGGGTCGCTCTCGACCGAGATCTGAGCGGTCCTCGGATCGACGGCGAGCTTGCTTCTGACCACCTCGGTGCCGAGGTCGAAGGGTCCTGCCAGGGCGGGGACCACTACGGCCAAGCTCAGAGGTGCGCCCTTGTAGGGGCCGGCCAGGTAAGCCTTGCCGGTCTGCACGTAGTAGGGATTGGAACCTGCCCCGGCACCGACCGTGGCGGTGCCGATCTGCGAGCTCGCCGCGCAGGACGGGCTGGCGTTCTCCGCGGCACCCGTGCCCTCGTCCCTGGAGATCGCCGCCAGGGTCGCGTCAGAACACTCGGTCCTTCCGGCGATCTTGGCCGGGATCAATCCCTCCGGGAGGGTGACGTCGAGGGCCGCGAGCTCCTGACTGCCATCGGGACGGGTCAACTTCAACGTGAACGGGCTGGTTGCACCGGCGACCGGGTTGGTGGAGCCCGCGCTCAGGGTCGGGTCGAAGGGGCGCTCAGCCAGCGACGCCGAACAAGCCGTGCCCCCGGGGCCTTCCGTGATCTGGAAGGAATCACTGGCCTGGACCGGATCGCCGGACTGCGGGGCAGACCAAGGGGTCAGCGTCGCTTCCATCGTCTTCGTCCCACAAGTCGGTGGGTTGACCAGAGCAGCCTGGGGTCCCCCGAAGAACCTCAAGTTGAAGTTCGTGAACGGCAACTGGGGGTTGTCGGTGAAGCTCGCCGTGAGCTGACCGGTGTCCTCGTCGGCCTCGATCTTGCCGGCGAGCTTGATCTGAATCCCCGGCCCCTTGGCCGCGACGTAGATCGCGAAGGTCGAGTCGAAGGGGTTGTCGCCCTGCTCGGCCTGGTAGACGGAGCCCTTCATCGGATCGTCGAGAAGCGGGGTGTCCACCTGGACGGTGCCGATCTTCGATGAATCGGGGCAGCTCGCCGGCTCGAGGCTCTCGAGGCCGATCTCATCCTCGGCGCAGGCGTCCATGCCGTTTGCTGCAGCCGGGTTGACGGACATGCCCTCGGGCAGGGTGACCTCGACGTTGCGCAAGTTCGGGTGTGAGCGCAGGCCAGGATCTCCCTGGTAGGGGACCCTGAGGTTCACTGCCAGGCCGGTTGGAGAATCGGCGATCTTGCTCGTGGGCTGGGTGGTCAGACTGACCTCAGCGCCTGGGCCGCCGAAGCGGAGCTCCTCGCAGCCGGCCGGCCCGGGGGAGCTGACGGTCTCATCGACCCAGGTGTCAGCATCCTGCCACCAGCGGGCCCTGAACTTGGTCTCCAACGGGCCGGAGCTACAGTCAGTGGGTGTGGTGAGGAAGACCTCCGGCGAGGTGAGGATCGATCCACCGAGGTTGCCGTCGGAGTTGATACGCAGGGAGTCGTGGATCGAGTCATGCGGTACTCCCCAGAGGGTTATCGTCGCTCCCCAGAAATCGAAGGTCGCTGGAGTGTTCGGTGATCCGACACGTAGCCCGTAATCGCCATCACTGCGTATCTGTGGAATCAGGTTGGTGGTGGCGAACGTCGTCTTGAACCCGAGACGCGCCGGCTCGCCAGGTGCGGGGACCAGGCTGTAGACCGGCACAGCGAAGAAGAAGCCGGGGATCGCCGCCCCTACCGATGCGAAACCGACCTGACTGGCCGGCGGGCAGACTCCAAACAACGTGGCATGGAAATCCGCCGCAGCACACCGTGGCACCGCCCTCGGATTACCGATGAAGCCAGCCGGCGTGTCGACGACGAGGTCGCGCATGTCCCCGATCGGCGTGCCGTCGGGAGTACCGGTGTCGGTGATCACCCGGAAGCTCGTCGTGAAGTCCGGGTGAGCCCCTGCCTCGAGCACCTCGGCCGTATCGACAATCTCCTGAACCCATTCGTCGGCCTGAGGTCCAAAGAACGCGCCTTGACGGTCGAAGAAGATCGCGGGCTGGGTGTGGTCCACCGGCTGGTGGTACTTGGCGAACACACTGCCGGGCTGGAGACCACTCTGCGCCATCGCGCCGGAAGCTCCCCAGGAAGCCAGCAGGCCCAGGGCAAGCAGCAGTGGGATGCACACACGACCGAGTCGCCTGATCATTTCCCACGGTTCGTTACTCGTAGCCATGTTCTTCACTCCACTTCCCTGGTTTGCGCTCTGCTCGTGCACTGTCACCGCTGCTGCGATCATCCGTCCTGCCTCGCGCAGCGATTGAACTGCCGCTTCGTCGATTGCGAGGTCCGCTTGGCGCGCTTGACTTTCTTGCCGAGTCGCTTCGCACGCTTGCCAGCAGCCTGGTCGCGTTGCTTGCGCAATCGCTCCAACTTCGATTTGGCCCTGACTGCACGACGCTGCAGTGTGGTGCAGTTCTTGGAGTCGGCCTTCGGTGGATTGCCGGAGCCCTCGAAATCGGCAGACCCGAAAGCATCGGTGTCGGCCAATGGACGGTCCGGAGCTACTCGACACTCCGCTCCATCGCACTCCGGCGGATCAGCGGCCGGCCGAATGAAGCCGCCACCGCCCACGCGGGCCGCATAGAGCTTCGGCAGCCCTGGCTCTTCGTCCTCGGCAACAAGCGCATCGCTGGTGGAGAAGACGACCGTCGATCCGTCGGCGCTGACATTCTCTAGGCCCGACTGCCGCTGTCCGGTGCCGGCCGAGATCAAACGCAAGTTCCCGGCACGGTACTCGTAGACATCCTTGGCCTGATTGCGGTCGGCCTGGACCAGCGGAGTAGCAGTGTGGAAGTAGACGCTCCCATCAGGACCAACCCAACGCTTCTCCATCACACTCTGCCAGGCGCTGCCCAGCGCACCCTCGATCACCGTGAGGCTCTCATTCGCCCCTTCGATCGGTGTACTCCCATCCGGAGAACACGACGCGCAGTTCAGAGAGTGCGAATCGGCGTCATAGACGAACAGCTGTAGTAAGCCTCCAGTGTCCTGGCCGGTCAGTGCCTCACTGGAGCCAAAGCCGAGAACTTCCCCATCCGGGGATGCGTAGGCAGTGTGCTCCAACCAGGACGGATTCCACACACCAGTGTCTGAAGCGCTCAGTGGGGCCACGAAGCTGAGGTCGAGTGGATCAGTCCATTCATCGAGCTCGGCCATATAGAGGTTGCGACCCGATGCCGACGGTAGCTGGCCGGTCGGCGAAGGTGCAGTGTCGTAGCTGGCGTCAGAGACGAAGTAGACGCGGCTTCCATCCTCCGATACGGCGGCAACACCCAGTGCGCGTCCCTGATCCGCGGGGGCCGGCGCACTCGCGGATGGATCGTCGACGCCGTCCAAGCGAGGCGTCAGGCTGCGGACTTCATCGGATTCGATGTCGTAGACGTACAGATCCGTCGCACCAACGCTCGTTCGAGATGCTCCCGAATCCGGCGTGAGCCGGGAGCTGCTCGTGAAGAAGACCCTCGAGCCATCCGCCGAGGCACCCATGAAGACAACTGAGAAAGGCTCGGGGGCCGACAGCGCCGGGACTCCGGTCGCCTTCACCGCCTCGACGGTCGGAGCCCCATCGGTTTGAACGTAGATCGTCTTGTTGAGCTCGGGGTGGGAGTCGCTTGGGAGCGCGCTGAAGATCACGCGCCGGCCGTCCCGTGAGACCGTGCGGATCGCCCCGCTCGCGCCGGTGGGAGGTGGGGCGCCTAACCGAGATGTGACGTTGAACGCTCCAGTGGCGGGCACGCTGCCGTCGGGACGTCGCCCGATGAAGGAGAGCTGACCATCGGTCCACTTGTAGAGGCGAGCACGACCGGCCGGTGTCGTGTCCGAGTCGAGGAGCTGCCGCTCTGAGCTGAACACGACCGTCCCCGCATCGTCCGACATGCTCGAGCCAGCCAGCTCGTTGTGGCTGTTGCCGGCTATGTCGTATGCAGTTCGGGTGATGCCGGCAGCAGTCTGCGGGGTGCCCTTGGGGATCCGGGGATCCCGGCCGAGCCAGGTTGCCGAGCCATCTGCGCCAATGAGGTAGGCATCCTGAATGCCGTTCTTGTCGTCGGGGTCTAGCCCGTTTCTCGTCCCCACCAGATAGGAACGAACATCCGTTGAGGGACCTCCCCTCGTGCCGCGCGGCGCGCGTATCTCGGTGGTTTTCCAACCACGATCGGTTCGAGTCGCTGAATATGGCCACGGCTCGTTGTGCTGGAGAATCTCCTCGATCGGGTTCTCGTCGTTGGTCACGTCCCCTTGAAACGGGGTTACCATCTTGAATACGACGTTTTCGCCGGTGGGGCCGACGGCAACCCCGTAGTCCATGGAACTCAGAAAAGGAACGCCTGCTGCCGGCAGCGGGGAGATCGCCTCGTATGCGCGGTCGGGACTGGTGCCATCGGCTTGGGCGGCTGACGTGGCGATGACCAGGCAAACGGCGAATGTCAGGGCCGCGACGGACCCGCGCAGGGAGAATGACCCTCGGTGGATAGCCAAGCTCGCCTTGGGCATGCCCTCCGAAGGAAGTCTTTTCATCTGCTTCGCCTTGCTTGGCATTACATCGCCCTTTCCGTGCGTTTTCGGCGTTTCTGGCTCTTAGGAGGTGTGAACTTCCTAATCAAGTTCGTGGACACCGTGCATCGCCCATGAACATGGGAGATCTGGCGGTTCGTGAATCCCCCGCACGCGTGTGTCGGTGTGCGGGAGAGCTGCCGGTTGGGCCAGGTGGAGCAGTGGTTCAGAGGACGCGAGCGGCTCTCGTCATGCGAGTACTTCGAATCCGCCGATTCTCTGAACGTCGGAACCGGCCTTTCACCGGAGATCGGTGTTCACCATGGACGGTCTCGTTCACGGCTCAGTGACCGATGCCGCCAACTCCTTTGCCGCACCGGACAGTTGGGGCTTGCACCTCATAGACGATCGTGTCTATGATGCCGCCGGCTTCAGGGTCAGGAGAGTTCCTCGGGCGCCGAGATCAAGGCGCTGAGGGGGCTGATTCCGGTTCAGAGGTCGGAGAGTTTGAGCGGGAGCCCGACGAACTTGAACGGGCGCCCACCAGGCGGGACGTGAACTTGATTAGGAAGTTCGCGTCCTTTGTCGTTTCGGGACGCCGGGGTTGGTCAGCGGACGTCGCCGACCAGGTGCACGGTCGGCTTGCCGTCCTTGCCCTTGCGCGTGGACTGCATGGCGAAGGCGACGCTGCCGTCCTCGCGCTCCTCGGGGACGAAGGCGACCTTCGTCGGCAGGAGGACGGGCTTGCGGAAGCTGACCTTCGTGGTGAAGGAGTCGGGGGTGCGGCCCTCGAGCTGCGCCAGGCAGCGGGCCTTGCTCCACATGCCGTGAGCGATCGCTCTCGGGAACCCAAAGGCTTTCGCAGTTATCTGGTGCATGTGGATCGGGTTGCGGTCGCCGGAGACGCTCCCGTAGCGGCGGCCCAGGTCGCCGCCGAGGCGCCACTCGGTGGTCGGCGCTGCCTCCTCGGAGGGACCGACCGGACCGGGCTCGACCTCGGCCGCGGGGTTGCCGCCGCCGCGCCTGAGGATCGTCCCCCGCTCCTCCCAGACAACTTCGCCGCCGCTGCGTACCTCGGCGACCAGCGTGAAGAGCTGGCCCTTCGGATGTGGGCGCAGGTCGACCGCGCCCGCGGAGACGTCGAGCTTCTCCCCCACCTCGATCGGCCGGTGCTGCGTGATCTCGTTGTCCATGTGGACGACGCCGAGGAGCTGGAACGGGAAGTCGTCGCTCAGCATCAGCTTCATCTGCAGCGGGAAGGCGAGGATGTGCGGGTAGGTGACCGGCAAGGTCTCCCGCATCGTGAAGTCGCAGACGCGGCAGTAACGGGCGAGCTCGTCGATGTCGACCGTGGCGCCGTCGACGGCCAGCCGGCGGTTGGGCAGGCCGTTGCCGTTGGCGGGCTTGCCGCCTCCCCCACCTACCAGCGGCAGCTTCGCGAGCAGACCGCCGCCGGGCACGGCGCCCAGCGCGGCCTTGCTGTAGAGGGCCGACATGCTCGGCAGCCCCTCCAGCTTCACGACCTCGGGCGCCGGCTCCCCAAGCAGCTCCTCCTCGGAGACCGTCCCGTTCTGCTCCTGCTCACTCGTCGCCGCCTCCATGATCAGGCTCCGATCAGGCTCTGGCCGCAGACGCGGATCGTGTTGCCGTTCAACCCGGTGGAGTCGGGCGCCGCGAACCAGGCGATCGCCTCGGCCACGTCGACGGGCTTGCCGCCCTGGGAGACCGAGTTCATGCGACGGCCCGCCTCGCGCGGGGCGATCGGCATCGCCGCCGTCATCTGCGTCTCGATGAAGCCGGGAGCGACGGCGTTGATCGTCGCACCGTGCTTGGCGAACACCGGCGCCATCGACTCGACCATCCCGATCACGCCCGCCTTCGAGGTGGCGTAGTTGGTCTGGCCGGCGTTGCCGGCGATCCCGCTCATCGAGGAGACGCAGGCGATGCGCCCACCCTCGCGCAGCAGCTTCCGCTCCAGTAGGGCGTCGTTGATCCGCTCCTCGCTGCAGAGGTTGATGTCCATCAGCACCGTCCAGCGCGGCTCGTCCATCCCGCCCAGCGTCTTGTCGCGGGTGACGCCCGCGTTGTGGACGACGATGTCGACGCCGTCGTGGTTGACCTGCAGCTCGTCGCAGATCAGCGACGGCGCATCGAGGGAGGTGACGTCGGCGACGATCCCCGAGCCGCCGATCTCGGCGGTCAGCTCCTCCAGGTCGGCGGCCAGCGGCGGCACGTCCAGGCCGACCACGTGGGCGCCGTCGCGGGCGAGCGTGCGCGCGATCGCCGCGCCGATCCCGCGCGAGGCGCCGGTGACGAGCGCGACCTTGCCGGCGAGCGGCTTGGCGTAGTCGATGTCCTCCGGCACGTCGCGGCCGGCCCCGATCCGAGCGACCTGGCCCGAGACGTAGGCGCTGCGCGGCGAGAGGAAGAACCGCAGGGAGGAGCCGATCCTCGACTCCGCCTTCGGCGAGACGTAGAGCAGCTGGGCAGTGGCGCCGTAGCGGAGCTCCTTGCCGACCGCGCGGACGAAGCCCTCGAGCGCGCGCTGGGCGGTCGCCTCGCGCGGCTTGCGGCAGTCCTCCGGCGGCGTGCCGAGCACGACCACGCGGCCGCTGGGGGCGACCCGGCGGATCGTCGGGTGGAAGAACTCCCAGAGCTCACGGAGCTGCACCGACTCCTTGATCCCGGTGGCGTCGAAGACCAGCCCCTTCCAGCGCTGCCCCCCCGCGGCTTCCGGGTTCCAGACCCCGGCATCGATGTCGGCAGCGGCGACGGCCTCACGGGCCTCGTCGTCGAGACGCGTGTCGGTCGCCACGTCGAAGGCGGCGAGGACGTCGGCGATCGCGGGGGCGAGTCGCCCGCCCGGCGCCGCCCCGACCAGGACGCGCCCGTCGACGAGCGGCGCGCCCTCGACGAAGCGGTCGAGCTCGACCGGCTGTGGCAGCCCGAGGTTCTTGGCGACGAAGCCGCCGATCGGGTTGTTGATCAGCTGTGTGTAGGTGTCTGCCATCTCTACCCCTCCTTGACTGGAACGATCAGGCTTCGAGGATCGCGACGACGCCTTGGCCGCCGGCGGCGCAGATCGAGATCAAGCCGCGGCCGGATCCCTTCTCGGCCAGCATCTTGGCGAGGTTGCCGACGATCCGGCCTCCTGTCGCCGCGAACGGGTGCGCGGCGGCGAGCGACCCGCCCTTGACGTTGAGCTTGTCCCGGTCGATCGAGCCGAGCGGCTGGTCGAGGCCGAGTCGCTCCTTGCAGAAGACCGGGTCCTCCCAGGCCGCCAAAGTGCAGAGCACCTGCGCCGCGAAGGCCTCGTGGATCTCGTAGAAGTCGAAGTCCTGGAGCGTCAGCTTGTTGCGGGCCAGGATCCGCGGCACGGCGTAGGCGGGAGCCATCAGCAGGCCCTCCTTGCCGCTGACGTGGTCGACCGCGGCCGTCTCCCCATCGGTGAAATGGGCGAGCACCTCGAGGCCGTGGTCCTTGCCCCACTTCTCGGTGCCGAGCAGCACGGCGGAGGCGCCGTCGCTGAGCGGAGTCGAGTTGCCGGCGGTCATCGTGCCGCTCTCGCCCCCGAAAACAGGGCGCAGCTTGGCGAGCTTCTCGACGGTCGAGTCGGCCCGCATGTTCTGGTCCCGGGTCAGCGACAGGTACGGGGACACCAGATCGTCCTGCCAGCCGTCCTCGTAGGCGGCGGCGAGGCGGTGATGGCTGGTCGCGGCGAGCTCGTCCTGCGCCTCGCGGGTGATGCCCCAGTCGCGGGCCATGATCGCGGTGTGCTCGCCCATCGACATCCCGGTCCGCGGCTCGGAGTTGCGCGGGATCTCGGGCACGATCTGGCCGGGACGGATCTTCGCCAGGGCCTTGACGCGGTCGACGTGGGAACGGGCGTTGTTCGCCTCCAGCAGGATCTCGCGGAGGTCGTCGTTGATCGCGATCGGCGCGTCGGAGGTGGTGTCGACCCCGCCGGCGATCGCCGACTCGACCTGGCCGAGCGCGATCTTGTTCGCGGTCAGGATCGCCGCCTCCAGGCCCGTGCCGCACGCCTGGCCCACGTCGTAGGCGGGCGTGTCCGCGGAGAGCTTGGTGCCGAGCACCGACTCCCGGGTCAGGTTGAAGTCGCGGCTGTGCTTGAGCACGGCACCGGCGGCGACCTCGCCGAGGCGCTCGCCGGCGATCCCGGTCCGCTCGACGAGCCCGTCGAGCGCCGCGGTCAGCATGTCCTGGTTCGACGCCTTGGCGTAAGGGCCGTTGGAGCGTGCGAACGGAATCCGGTTCGATGCGAGCACCGCAACCGGTCTGGTCTTCGATCTCATTCTTGTGTTCCCCTGGCTTTCGTTATCGGAGCTCGGACGAGCCCAGGCCGAGCAGCTGACGGGCGATGACCAGCAGCTGAATCTGCTGCGTGCCCTCGAAGATGTCGAGGATCTTGGCGTCGCGAGCCCACTTCTCGAGCAGCTCGTCCTCGCCGATCCCGACCGAGCCGCAGAGCGCGACGCAGCGCAGCGCGATGTCGACGCTCGTCCGCCCCGCCTTGGCCTTCGCGTAGGAGGCGTGCAGCGAGTTCGGCTTGCCGTTGTCGGCCATCCAGGCGGCCTCCATCGTCAGCAGGCGCGCCGCCTCGTAGTCGGACTCCATCTCCAGGTACTCGGCCGCCGCCGCCGACTGCGACATGGCGGGCCGGTCGTAGTCGATCTCGACCCCGGCCTCGGTGAGCTTCTCCTTGGTGTGCTCCAGGCACGCCCTGGCGACACCACACGCCATCGCCGCAACCAGCGGGCGCGTGTTGTCGAAGGTCTTCATCGCACCCGCGAAGCTCTTCTTGGTGTCGATCTCCGGATCGCCGAGCAGGTCCGCGGCCGGGACGCGGCAGTCCTCGAGGATGAACGCCGCCGTGTCGGAGGCGCGGATGCCGAGCTTGTGCTCGAGCCGGTCCAGCTTCATGCCGGGGTTCGAGCGCTCGACCACGAACGACTTGATCGCGGCGCGGCCGAGCTTCGGGTCGAGGCTGGCCCAGACGACGACGAGGTCGGCGCGCTCGCCGGAGGTGACGTAGATCTTCTCGCCGTTGAGGACGTAGTGGTCGCCGTCCTTG